>NZ_JADDYG010000875.1:30641-34181 GCF_015163535.1 Vibrio sp. OPT46
ATCAAACATCCAAGCTGCTGCTAGTACACAAAGCAGGCCAGAAACCGTCATCACTACAGCAGAAAGTAGAATGTTGATGGTTCTAAAGTTCAATGCTTTAAAGAACTGCGCACCACCTTGATACCCTACTGCGTAAATAAAGAGCGCAAAGAAAATGCTTTTTACGCCGGGATCAATATGAACACCAAATTGCCCAATAATTACACCCATTAATAATGTTCCCGCAACACCGCCAAGAACAAATCGACCAATGGTAATTTTACCTACCATATAACCGAGAGAGAGCGTAATAAAGAGAGCAACAAATGGTGCCATGTCAAAAAGGTTAGAAATAATTTCCATGACAATTTTACTCTTACTAATAAATATAAACCTCAAATAATCTAACGAATAATCTGTCACTCATATTTGTTGGATTATTTAATTTAAAAAGCATCTCGTTTGCTTCGAAGCGAATATTAGAAACAAAACCTCACAACTCGTAATCCCATTTGAAGGATGAAACCATCACTTCGCATATTCAAACGCAAACATTGAACAATAATTGTCGAAAATTTAATAACTTAGTGGTCTGAAATGAA
The DNA here is from genome assembly GCF_015163535.1 of Vibrio sp. OPT46. NCBI lineage: Bacteria > Pseudomonadati > Pseudomonadota > Gammaproteobacteria > Vibrionales > Vibrionaceae > Vibrio > Vibrio sp. OPT46. The sequence continues at coordinate 31,223 of NZ_JADDYG010000875.1, forward strand.
CATCAAATAAATTGGAAAATAAATTTATTTTTATTTTCACTGTCCAAAAAGCTACTTTGTTGCGCTATTCCCTCTATATAGCGCATAACACCTTTCTCTTGATGGATTAGATCCTACAAAAGCGATTATCACTGATGCCATCACTTGCCTTATCTTTACATTCATCAAGTTAATAGAGAAAAACACCATGAACTCAATGCCACATGAACTTGTGTGGGGCGAAGTTTACTTCCCTCCCTTGTTGCTGGTTATTGCATTGGCTTACATGCTCACCATTTTGGTTGGAACCGTTGCAACAAAACTGGGACTCCACAAATACGTTGCATTTCCTGCGCTCGCTGAGCTAAGCCTAATTGTGATTTTTACTGGCGTTATTGGTCGATTCATTACCATATTTTGAGGCAAATTCCGTGATAAAACGTTATCTCATCACACTGCTATTACTGTGTTCCGCTGGCACCGTGATTTTCAGCTACTACCAATCATACTCTGACAACCCTTGGACTAGAGATGGCCAAGTTAGCGCGCACATCGTTTCTATAACCCCCCGCGTAACAGGACAAATCATCCAAGTCTACGTCGAAGACAATTCGCAAGTGAAACAAGGCGATTTGCTGTTTGAGATTGACCCAAGCATCTATAAAGCGGCATACCACAAAGCATTGGCGACTCAAAAACAAGCGGTCGCTCTGTTAGCAAAAGCAAAAAACGAAGAGCAGCGAGCACTTAAGTTAGAAAAGCGCACACCTGGCGCTGTACCTGTACTGACATTGAATAACCTAGACAATGCGGTGGAGACAGCCGTTGCCAACGTAGAACTCGCGAAAGCCAATGTTGAAGAAGCCAAGCTAAACCTTGATTACACAAAAGTTTATGCGCCAACGAATGGTTATATCACTAATTTGAACTTACGTGTCGGCTCTCAAGTCGTCGCTAACTCCCCAGTCGTGGCTTTGATTGATGAAGACAGCTTTTGGATCGAAGGATATTTCAAAGAAACGGATTTAGTTGGCGTTGATCCACAAGATAAAGCCTACGTGACCTTAATGATGCACAATGAAGCTGTGTTGGAAGGAAAAATCAAAAGCATCGGCTACGGCATTGCGAAGCAAGATGGTAGTACTGGTAACGATCTTTTGCCCAATGTGAACCCTAACTTTCAGTGGATACGCTTAGCTCAACGCATTCCAATTAAAGTGAAATTAGATCACTTACCGAAAGATTTTCAACTACGTGTTGGTATGACGGCCTCTATCAAAATCATCAAACAATAATGCGGTGGAATGTATGTTTAATGCCTCAACCAAAGAAGCAATCAAAGCTGCGCTGTCTATCGTTATCGCGATCTGCCTTGCCTTATGGTTTCAATGGGAGAAACCGTATTGGGCAGCGATCGCAGTCGCGGTAATGGCATTAAATGAAAGCTTCGCTCACTCGATAAACAAAGGTCATAATCGCTTATTAGGAACCCTCCTTGGCATCGGTTATGCCTTTTTCCTCATCACGACGTTTTCTCAAGATCGCTTTTTGTTTCTCACCTTCTTCACCTTGTTTTTAGGTGCGTGCATTTTTATGTCGAGCGACGAAAAGTATGGTTATGTGTTCTCTATCGGTTTTGCTGTGTGCTCCATCATCGCATGTATGGGAGGATTTGATAGTCAAGCAACGTTCCACTTCGCTGTTCTTCGCATGCAAGAGACTATTCTTGGTGTGATCACGTTTTCTGTTGTGTACCGATTAGTCTGGCCAGTCAGTACAGAACAAAACTTCATTCAACGTTTTGAGACCAGCAGAGAGGCGATGCTTAACGCTATGAAATCGCCCAATGATATAGATACTGAAGCTCTTGAGACCAACAGCGCCAACATAGAAAAGTTGTTCCAACTGGTCGGTTTACCACTTACTGGCAGCTACCACTTGAAAGAACATCGTCAGCTATGGCGTGCGCGTTTAAATGAGATGGCACAAATCCAAGACCGATTGCTAGAACAAGCAGATAAATCGCAAAGTCGTGAGATCGATTGGCCAACGCTAACGCAGCAACTTCAAAGCTTTGATATTAAAAATCCAAGTACGTCGCTCATTGGTCACGTTGCTTATGTCATGCAAAGAGAGAAAAACACGGTTTGGCATCACGAGCATCGAACGTTTATCCAGCATTTGAATGAAGACGGCAGAAAGGTATTGCAAGGTGTATCCATGTTCGTCACTTCTTTGTTGATCTGGATTTATCTGCCCGTACCCGGAGGTTTCATTTTTCCGATGCTAGCAGGCGTGTTCTCTTCAATCGTTCCTACTATGCCACCAAGCATTATTAAAGATGCATTTTTTGGTGTGATAGGCACTGGCACGGTGATTCTATTGCAATACATTTTCATAATGCCAATGATGACCGAGCTTTGGCAGCTTGGGCTATTCTACTTCATCAACATCATCGTAATTTGGAAGGTGTTTTCCACACCAAAACTGATGGTACACAGAATTCTAGGTATTAACTTATTGGTTGTCTTGACATCAGGAGCGCTCAATTTAACCCCAGCGTATCGAATTGAAACGCCCTTGCTGATGCTGGTAAACATTATGATCATTTTGATGATTGCCAAGTTGTTTACTGATCTGTTTCGTGTTCGCGTTACGGTCTAAGCGTCACCTCCGTTCTTGAAACTAAAGCCCTGCATTGCTTCTGCTATGCGGGGCTGTTTGTTTGTGAGCTAGCCATTATTCCTCCGTAACCCATAAAGCGAGGATAGTATCCATCAAAAGCGATTAACGGTATTTCTCTTCACCTCATAAAATCCTCTCATTGATTCACGAAATGCAATCGAAAACCATGCATTCACAACGTCAATCACAGCAAACATATCTATCTAACTGAACAAGAAGTTCAGTGACACATTAACTGTCTGAGTCTCGAAGGTTTGAGACTATTCAGAGTGGAAACTGTCATGAGTTTTTTTGA
>NZ_JADDYG010000875.1:34191-36770 GCF_015163535.1 Vibrio sp. OPT46
TCTGCATTCACAACGTCAATCACAGCAAACACATCTATCTAACTGAACAAGAAGTTCAGTGACACATTAACTGTCTGAGTCTCGAAGGTTTGAGACTATTCAGAGTGGAAACTGTCATGAGTTTTTTTGAATTACGCGCCGGCAAGATGTCTTCTCTTACTGTGCTCGCGAGCGCACTAATGCTTACTACCCCCACTTTTGGCTTCGCCGCTGAAGAGACGACGACCTACAACGAAGTAATCGAGCAAGGCCGAGCGCTGTTCGACAAATACGGTATCAGTCATGATTTACCAAAACTGGCCATCAGCTCTCTAGTTCAAGGCGAGCATTTGGTCGAGCATGCCCACCGAAGTGTTAAAATCGGTGATAGCGTTCGCGATTCGTCCGTCTACTTGGTCAAGAACACCGATAACAAAGGCAACATTGATCTGCGTATCAAGTACAACCCTGAACAACTCGATGAAAATGAAAAAGTACTTGATGAGATCGAAGCTTTCACACGAACAGAATACCGCCTTCGAAACTACGCGGAGAGTTTTGATCCGTCATCAGTAAGAGCCAAAGAGGATCAGAATGGTAATGTGATCATCAGTTTTAATTACTCAAAATACGGTCTTCCTCAAGATATCGCCTACTTTCGCTTTTTAAGCGTTGATATTGAGTTGGTTAATGGTGAACCGAAACGTATGGTCATTACCAACGATAAACCGTTCACACATCACAACTACCAAGTGGATTCTTACGATCAAGAGATCCTCTTCCAGAAGTTAACATCAGGCAAAATTGCGATTGCCAGTAAAAACACCAAGATAGTTGGTTCAAAGAAAAATAAACCCCTCGAAATGATGAGCAGCGTAAAACCGGTAGCGATTTATGAAGATAAGCTTGGCGTGCAAGTACTAGACGAAAAACGCTTGAATGAGGTCTCTGATCCACGCATGCAAGAAGCCAGTGTTAAGCTAGACCGAGTTTTTCCTTTAATGGGTGATATGGTTCGTCGTCAAGGTATCGATTTGCCTCTGCCGTTTGGTGTGTCGCTAGCGTATCGAAATCAAGATATGAATATTCCATTTAATGATTTCACGATTGAAGGCATCGGCCTTAATGAACTGTTTGATCCAGAAGACAGTGTGGGCATCGTGAGTGCTGAGAGCATGACGCTTCGTGGCGATGTAAACATCCTGCCATTTTGGAATGTATTTGGTTACATCGGAAAAGTTAATGTCGATGCCAATGTTGATGCCGCCTACACGGGTGAAGGTGGCCAGTACATAAAAGATAAGCTGAACGATAAACTGCCAGGATTAGGTGATAAGTTTTGCGATGGTTTATCTGCACTTTGTAGTCGCGGACGCTTAGACGTGCCGCTGCATTTGGAATATGACCTTCGTGGTATAGGTACAACCCTTTCGGTTGGCTATAAAGAGTTCTTTGCTTCTGTCACTGGTACCTATTCGCAAACTCGCTTAAAGGGCTTAGATGATTGGGGCGATGGTATTGTTACTGTACAGCCGATGTTGGGTTATCAACTTGTCGATTATCGCACGCAGTTCTTTGTCGGAGCAGAATATCAAGGACTGGACGCTCGAATGGACGGGCATGTAAAAAGTGGTGATATCGAATTCGATTACGACATTGGTGTAGATCTTAATCAATGGGCGTTTTTGACTGGTTTCAATAAGCAAATCGGCAAAAACTACAACCTGACCTTTCTCTATAACAAAGGGGAAACTCGAGAGTCAGTAACCTTAAATCTTGGTTACCGTTTCTAGCTCTCATAAAGAGCCCGCCCCTAGACGATGGTAGGACTGCATCCTACAAAGGCGATTATTGAAACTGTCACTGATGCCCTACCATTTGAGCCATCAATACAACAAGCCATCCAACCATTCACGGATTAATACCAAAGCGTCAGGACGTCGCTTGTTAGATGCCGTTTAACATTTTCGGTGCACGCACCAAATGACTTTTTGGACATAACAATGACTTTACTCAATCGCTCAACTTTAGCCATTACCATCACTCTTGCCTTAGCAGCTTGCAGTGATGACTCAAGTAAACCTAGCGTTCCTAACGGCCCGAAGCCACTACAACCCTTACCACCAGAGCAAATCGCTTTGGAAATTGGCGATGCAACCATTCAAGCGACCAAAGAGTCCCTCGTCATCACGCCTCTTGATGCGGATGAAAAACTGGCAGCGGTAGAGGCGTTCAAAGGTATCCAGTTTGCGCAAGCAGACCGCTTTCAGCACAGCATTGTGGCCCCACTTGAAGGCGATATTGATGCGACTCAGTTCGGTGATGCGTGTCCGCAGTTAAAAACCACCACACAAACGCAGTCAGAAAATTGTTTGAACCTAAACATTTGGCGACCTGCCGGGACAGAAGCGTACGCAGATTTGCCAGTTTATGTCTTTATTCACGGTGGAGACTTTGAATACGGCGCAGGCTCAGAACCGCTGATTCATGGTGATATGGTGGTTGCGCAAGGTGCTGACGATGGTAACCCGTTTATTGCTGTTACTTTTAACTATCGTTTGGGCTTGCTGGGCAGTGTTTGGGTCGATGGTTTGGACAAC
>NZ_JADDYG010000875.1:36827-42601 GCF_015163535.1 Vibrio sp. OPT46
CAGAGGGTGGTAACTTTGGCCTAGGCGATCAAAAACACGCGCTTGAATGGGTTCAACAAAACATAGAGGCATTCGGCGGCAATCCGCAAAACGTGACACTCATGGGGCAAGGTGCGGGTGCCATGTCGGTGGGAATTTTACAGCAATCAAAAGGCGATGCTGCAATCGCAGGTGAGCACTTTCAGCGTGCCATCATGCAAAGCAACGCGTACGGCTTTGAATATAAAAGTTACGATGTTGCCAAGAGCCAAAGGCCAGAGCAAAGTGTTGAAGATCTAACGCTACTACCACTTGAAGAGGTCATGAAGGTACAGAGCGAGATGCTTGATCCTATTCAACGTCTTAAGAACTGGGTACTGACCGCTGCGAATATTCCGGTTATAAGTCCAACACGAGACAACAGCCCATTAGCTACGTTGATGCCATTTGCGCCTTACATCGAGCATCGCCCACCAGCGTTTCTAGTGAAAGAAGTACCAGGCTATCACTTTACTGAACAAGCGATTGAGAGTGAATGGATCGTACCGACGGTAATTGGCTCAAACAGTGCAGAAAGCAATACTCTAGGCATGCTGCCGAGCCTGACATTTTTGATCCCAACTATTATTGAAATCTTGAGCCAAGAAGCGCCAGAAATCATTGAAAGTGGTGACGAAAACTTAATCGTCGAATACATGGTGGAGTGGCTAGAATCGGAAACGAACTTAAACCGTTTACGCACCGAATATCGTTCATTACTCAACGATTCAGCTTCGATTGAACTCGATCTTTCTGACTTATTGGAACTGCTGCCTAGCACCGCTTATGAGGCGATGACTAAGTTGTTCTTCGGTTTGGGGAACTCCGATTCAACAACGGAGTTACTTGCTCTGGCTGACTTCTTCCCCAACGATGAAAGCGAACTAAATGGTGCGACCAAAAACATGCAGCAATTCAAAACCACGTTGCATGATTTGCTCTTCACGGGTCCAAACCGTCATAAAGTTTCAACTGAAGAAGCAACAGGGGCAACGCCAAGCTTCTACTACTTTGACTACAAACCTGGATTCAACGTATGGACTTACAATACCAAAGGTGAAAATGGCGATCTCGACGTTGGCGATTTACTCAAAAGCATCAGTTGTATTGTCGGCGCTTGCAATGCATCGGAATTACCATTTGTGTTTAATAAAGCATTAAAGCTTGATGGTTCAAGTGTTCGTCCAGGTAGCAAAGACAAAGCAATGATGAACGAGCTCTCTCGTATGTGGTTTAGCGAACGTTTATTTGAGGACTTCCAATACAACAGCGCGACTGACCGAGTATTGCTGATCGATAACGATGGCGGTATTCAATCCACACAAGACTGGGACAATGCTCATCACTCAGGCATCGATCCAAAACTGCGCCAAGGTCGCCTCAACGGTCTCGAGGAACTTGGGCTGATTCTGAGTCACATGTAACGTTATCTTCAGTCACTAATAGCTCGTTACCAAATACCTAAAAGCCAGTTCACTGGCTTTTTTCATCCTTATTCCTTGAACATCATTAGGAAGGTTTACTCATGTTTCCTAACGCCCTTCGTGCCCTGCTACTCTTTATCTTCAGCGCACTATTGGTTGGCTGTGCCCAGCCCTACCCGCAAGTTGAACCGGATTTTGAAGCCAATTGGCAAACTACTCAGCATCAAGCCGAAGTTTACTTAATTCCTAACGCTCCGGAAGCCTTTGCGCGTCGCGTTGAACTGGTTAGAAATGCTCAGCAAAGCATCGATATGACTTACTTTTCTTGGGAGAGTGACACGCTTGGTTTGATGCTACTCAATGAACTCAAGCAAGCAGCAGATCGAGGCGTGCAAATTCGACTCACTCTCGATGATCTATTGGTTTTTAACGAGAAATGGCTTGCTGATCTCAGCGCTCACGACAACATTCAAATCCGTTTATTCAATCCGTTTGATTCACGTAAGTCAGGTTGGATTGGTCGCGCCGTCAACTTCTCTACTCACCAACAACGTTTGGACAATCGTCTGCACGAGAAGTACTTCAACGTCGACCATCAATGGATGATTCTAGGTGGACGCAACATTGGCGACGACTATTTTGGTTACAGCCGCAAAGCCAACTTCTTTGATATGGATGTCTTGTTCAAAGGCAACATTATTCGAGCGTTCGACCAGAACTACCAACAACTTTGGGACAGCGAGCATGTCACGCCAATAGAAAACATCGTTAACGTTACCCCAAACTATTCCACGTTTACTAAAGCGCTTAATAAAGGTGAGAAAGACAAAAGCATCATTCTGGCTGAAGTTGAAAAACAAGTTAAACACCTGACCAATCCCAACTTCATCACTGCGCAAGTCACCCCCGTTTTCGACTCATTAGACAAGTTAAAAAACAACAAACCCTACTTTAGAAAACGGGCAGAACACCAAGTTTGGCAACAAATAACCTCTGCATCCAAAGCAGTGATATCAACGCCTTATGTGGTACCAAGCGATGGTGAATTTGCCTTTATTGATACCTTGATGGAGCAAAAAGCGGACATCACGTTAATGACGAACTCGTCTGCATCTAATGACTCTGGCTTTATTCCGGCTTATTACGAGGAGCACCGCCAAACCTTGTTGGATAAGGGCGTTCATCTACTTGAGTACAAAAACCAAGCGAAAAATGATGACCATTACTTCCATGCGGATACTTATTATCACAACAAGACGGTGATACTCGATGATCGGCTTACTTATATCGGCTCATCAAACTTCGACCCAAGATCGGATTTCCTCAATGTGGAATTTGGTGTGTTGGTCCAAAGCGAAGCCTTTGCAGAACATGTCATGCACTACTTAACTCGACAACAAGATGAACTTTTTTGGCGAGTGTCTCGAGATGGACAAGGCCAAACTCAGTGGCAATCAATGAATGAGATCCATACTAAGAATCCAAACTATGGTGGATGGCATAAGGCGCCTAACTGGATATTCAAGAAACTGAATGGTGAGTTCGAACTCTAAACAATCAAGACTTAAAAAGGCTCTCTATCTGCAAGGATGAGAGCCTTTTTAATGCCCGCTAAAACTGCGTTCCTAGCGAGAAGTGAACGCGGAATTGGTCTCCTTGCGGAGCATCTAAACCATAAGCAAAGTCCACTTTGACGGGCACGTATTTTGAGTTCCATATCAAACTCAACCCTGTTCCACTTTTCCAATCCACCCTTTCGTTGAAGGCATCACCAACATCATAAAATGCCCCAAGCCACAGTTGGCGGTAGACCTGATATTGATATTCCAACCCAGCAGTAAACATGTAACGAGCACCGGTTAAATCGCCATTTTCGTCTCTCGGAGAGATGGATTCATAACCATAACCCCGAAGATTGCCATCACCTCCCGCAAAGAAACGTAATGATGATGGAATATCGCTCAAAGTGTCAGCGACATTAATGCCAACATTAGAACGAAAGTGAAACTTGTGTTTTTCACTAATGCCCCAAGACAGCACACTGTTGCCTTCAATACGCAGCAAACGAGAATCGGAGAAAAAATTAGGGTCTGAGTATTCCAATGAGTAAACGTGACGGTGCTTTACTTCTAATTGATCGTTCTTGCGATCAAGTAGTGAAAATGTCACCCCCGGTAATAACAACTGTGATTCGTTATTCTCCGAAGCTTGTCGATAACTTTCTTGCAAATAACGAACGTGCATGGTGCTTTGCCAATCACTGTCTAACTGCCAGTGCTTTTCAAACGATAAATCATTAGAAAAACTCGATGTATCTCGATAGTCGACATGCTTAGATTCAAACTGAATCCCGTAGTAATCCGTTAGAACATTTTGTGTGGGAATTTTGTAACCTAGTAATAGCGATTGTTCCGGTTTGGAAGCGTACGCTTGTGCCTCAAAACTGTGCCCACTTGCGTTATACCAAGGCTTGGTCCAGTTTAGCGAAGCGCGTAATCCCAAGTCTGTCGAATACCCTCCGCCGACTTGCACAATATTGCGTGAATTCGGCTCTGCGAGCACTTCTATCGGCACCTTATGACCATCGGATACCTCCTCGAAATCCGCTTTCACAATCACACTGCGAAACCAATCAGTACTGGAGAGATCGGCCTGATATTGACTCAATTTCACAGTGTCAAAATCGTCGCTCCACTCAAATGTTCTCATCGCTTCTATTCGAGCCGTTTCGATACCCGACGTAAGAACAGACAGCTCTCCAAATTGGTAGCGAGAACCACTAGAGAAATGCAGATTCACATGGGCTTCATTCAAACTTGGAATGACTTCCAAAGACGATTCGATAAAACGTCCATCTAAATAACCTTTTTGCTGAGCCAATGAAATTAAGTTTCGCTTTAGCGTGTCGTACTCAGAATGAAGCAACGGCTGCCCTTGTTTAAGTTGAGCTTGATTAATTAGTTCGATGAAATCCTGATCGTTAATGGCCTCCCCCGACACAGCAAGGTTAGATTTTTTGACCAACATCACCTCCCCTGCGTCAACCTCAAGCATGATGAGATCATTCTCTGATCTCTGAACATTGAGCTCGGAATGATAGTAGCCATAAGGGTTTAACGCATTATTAACCATCTGCGTTAGTCGATTTGAGGTAATGTTTGAAACAGAGAGTTTCGTTAGTGGTGTAAGGTGACTTTCAAGATTTTTCTCTAATATTGGTGTTAGCCCTTTGATTTTAAATTGCGCTCCGAGTGCATGATGTAAAGGCATAGAAGCTAAAACTGATATACCTATTATTTGTTTAATGAGAGGAGACACACCGCTACCTAGTTTAGCAATACACTCGACAAGGTTAATGATGGAATGGCACATCAGTTAATCGCGTTTGTAGGATTGCTCCCTACGAAATCCTCTCGAAAATTCACGTTTCACAAGTAGATACTTTGAACGATAAATTGGCTCAAGCTAGGAGGTGGCAAATCATGCGGTCTGAAATAGGTATACTGTTTGCCAAAAATACAAAACCCAACGCTGAATGGATCTCATCAAGCGTTGGGTTACATTGATAATGTGTTTTTAATCTAAAAAGCGTCTGTTAGTAAAACTAGATCGAAGAACAGTTTCCTTTTTCTGCCATGTCGACTTTTAGTACTTCTGCTTTACCTTTGCTTTCGTCCACGAGTTCTACGCCCGCACCACCAACAAATACACCCATTTTAATGTATTGATTAACGAAATAATTACGGCCCTCTTCCGTTAAGATAGTTAAGTGATTTTCCGAAAACTCAGACTCTGTACTTACTTGATGTTCTTTATTGCCTTCGACCTCATGGTAGAAGAATACACCAGGATCGGTTTCACCAATACATTCCCCATCGACGTAAACATACTTTTTAAGCGCTGCTCCGACAAAAGCATCTTCTCGGTAAATGTAAATCCCTGCGTTCCCCTTTTGAGGTGCTTCAAATGATTTCATTTGATTTGATACTGTCGAATCAACAGTAGGAACAGAAGCACAACCTGACAAACCCAAAAGGAATGCGGAACACAGAATTACTTTATTTTTCATGTTATTAACCTAGCTACGATAAAATCGCGCCAACCATACTATAAATAAATACGTTCACTTATTGGTATTTTTGAAATTTGTGATTCAACCTATGCAATAGCACTCATTTAGCGTATAGATTGAGCAAACATTAGCCATATAATAATCACGAGAATAAAATACCCCGTATCTAACGATCACTAAATGCCACTTTACTCGCTAGACTGATAAGTAGAATACCTGAAACACCTTCAAGAGTTCTTGAATAACGCTGAGAGTGTGGA
>NZ_JADDYG010000875.1:42611-45145 GCF_015163535.1 Vibrio sp. OPT46
ACGTATAGATTGAGCAAACATTAGCCATATAATAATCACGAGAATAAAATGCCCTGTATCTAACGATCACTAAATGCCACTTTACTCGCTAGACTGATAAGTAGAATACCTGAAACACCTTCAAGAGTTCTTGAATAACGCTGAGAGTGTGGACGACTAAATACCCAATTACCCACAGATGCGTACAAAACGTTACATGTCGTCGCAAGTACGCTGAACAGCAAGCCAAGTACTAATAATTGCATTGATGTTGAGCTTGCAGACGTATCAATAAATTGAGGCAGAAATGATAGGAAGAATAGCGCTACTTTTGGATTCAAGACGCTGACGATAACTCCCTGAACAAACACATTTTTATTATTATCAACATTTTTGTTTTCAACGATTTTACTTTCTCCACGCCACATGGACAGTAATGACTGAACACCTAAATAAACTAGGTAAGCGGCCCCTAACCATTTAACAACGCTAAAAGCCAAAGATGAACTCAGAATTATTGCTGACAAACCTAAACATGCCGCTAGTGTATGAAAAAAGTAACCAACACCAAGCCCCAGAGCCGCTTTCAGCCCAGCAGATAATTTACCTTTCATTGTATTGGAAACAATATAAATTACATCAGGTCCAGGAATCATGTTGATAGCGAGACAAGCGACAACAAATAATAATAGTGAGTTTGAATCCATTCTTTTCTCCAAATTAACGTCTTGCGGGATAACATTTCATCGAACTACAAGTAATGCAACGTCCAGGTTTCAATTGGTTATATTTAGTATTAACAACACGTTACTAATACTACAGCACTGCACGAAGAGCACAATCATGAACAGTGATACGAATTAAATTATGGGCCTTTGTTAGCCCTTTGAATGATAATATTTAGCATCATTTGGTTGTAAGCTTTTTCTAGCCAGCAGCTCTTATGGAAGTTAACAAATCGGCTACTTAGTATACTTAATAGACCGTCAAATCAGATAGATTATCTATTCTTATTTCTTCAAGCCTTTTGTGCTTCATTTTCCTGCCTCACTAAGCAGCAACTTAATGCTTGCCACACCAAAAAATAACGCGAACACGCCTTCAAAAACTGCTTTGGATCTGAGATAGGTTTGCCTGACCTTTTTATACGCGAAAAGAAAAGCATAGCCAAAGAAAACTAAAGCACTAACCAGCCCCACAACAAAAATGACCGACAACAATTCCAACGGACTGGCCGTAGGAGGAACTCCTATCGAATAAAGCGCACCGAAAAACAGAATAGCTTTTGGGTTAGTTAAGTGAATTAACACTCCGGTTAAGTAGTTACCCTTCTCTGTCGTTACGTATGTTTTGGGTAACTTTAGCTGATCGATGTTGCAGGCAGAATGTACGGACTTTAAAGCCAAAAATAAAAGATAAAATGCCCCACAATATCTAAGAATTTCAAAAAGCCAAACATTGCTATAGAGTATGGTTGCGAGACCAAAAGCGGCTGAGGTTGACCAAAATAAAGACCCCGTTAAAACACCTGCAGCCAAATACCCTCCAAAGCGTCGACCGTGGTTCATTGACGTGCCTGCTATCGCAAGAGTTGCAGGTCCGGGGCTAGCGATGGCAGCGATAGCTGATACGACAATCAGTGAATAATTTATCTCTTCCATTTTTACTCTAAGCCTCCAAGTGGAGTTTTATCAACACTTATCGCGGAATACTCTATTGAACGTACATCAGAAGCGTAATACTGATTAAAACACCAAGTGTCACGAATCGAGTTGAGATTCTTTGGTATTTTACTGCTCCAAAATAACATCAAATCCGCCATAAATGAGACGCTTTCCATCAAAGGGCATTGGGTTATTGTCTGGACTCATTCGAGGATCACCCATGATCCGCTGCCACCCTGAGTCCCGAACTTCTTTTGAAGGCCAGACTACCCACGAAAACACAACGGTTTCGTTGCTTTCAGCGTTAACTGCCATGGGAAATGATGTGATCTCACCATCTGGTACTTCACTCCCCCACGTCTCAACAACCTTTAAGGCCCCAAACTCCCTGAACATTTCTGCTGCTATTTTTGCGTGTGCGATATACTTTTCTTTATTCGCTGTCGGCACTGCAGCGACAAACCCATCAATGTATGACATAAGTAAACTCCTTTCATTGGAGTTATAACCATAGCTCAATAAAAAGAATGCACATGATGCCAAACCATAGAAGCAGGTACGTAATACAGCTTGAGACCTACATTCCTAGCTTGGACTTTATATGCATATTTGAAAGGTATGTGTTTGGATCAAGCTTGGTTAGCATATTTATAATCTCCAAAACACTCGAATACTCAATACGTTCCTCTTCAGCATGCCCGATCCCACCTATTGTAAGGTGAGTAAAGCGGTAATCACGATAAACGTTTTGCAGCTGGCTAGAAATATCTTTGAGTAATCTTTTACTGAGGGTGAATGCAGGGTATTCACTACTTTCTGAAAGCTCTGCTGTAGAGCCAATAGATACAATATTGCATTTATCGTTAAGTGAACCTAAAGCGTTAAGCTCAT
>NZ_JADDYG010000875.1:45155-52307 GCF_015163535.1 Vibrio sp. OPT46
AGTGAGTAAAGCGGTAATCACGATAAACGTTTTGCAGCTGGCTAGAAATATCTTTGAGTAATCTTTTACTGAGGGCGAATGCAGGGTATTCACTACTTTCTGAAAGCTCTGCTGTAGAGCCAATAGATACAATATTGCATTTATCGTTAAGTGAACCTAAAGCGTTAAGCTCATTGACTAAATTAAGATACCCAATCGGACCAACATTCATAAACTCAATCAGTTCGTTTGTTGTCAATTCTAAAGACTCTCCCCACATCGACGCCAAATAAACTATGATGTCAAACTCTACACCTTTGAAGCACGTATAATCTGGCTTTTTACCGGGATCAACGTCAATACAAACAGAAGCGACTCCCTCCTCAACTAGCTTTGATCTAGAAATCGCATAAATTTCTGTACCCTGTAAGTTCGTAGCCAAGAACCTTCCTAGACCCTTACTACCTCCAACGATTAAAATCTGCATAACCCTATTCCTTGGTTAAGGTTGTCTTTCATATTGTCCGCCAAACTGTTCATTAGGCATCACTTTAACGTTTCTATTGCCCTACTTAGTTCTATCTTCAATTTCATCGAATGGTTCAACTGAAATACGCTCTGCAATTTCACTCATCTTCTTCATTTTTTCTGGGTTACTAGTTCCCCAAAACCGCTCCCAGTCTTCACGTGTTCGCCACTTGGCAATAGTTAAAACCTTTTCCGGTACATCGTAAGAACGAAGCATAAAACTACCAAGCGCCCCATCTACTGACTCATGAATTGAATCTGTCGTCGAACGCCATATATTTTGAAACTCATCCATTTTTTCACTTGGCACACGCCATTCATACACAACTCTAAACATAACACTTCCATTAAAATTTCTAGATTTAATACGGCAAAGTATCAAGAACACTAAGCCAGGTTAATAGATGAATAAAGCAACATAGTAGAGCGTAGAGCAATCTAAAAAACAAAGCGTAAACGCTCTAAATCACTCCGATTCGATTAGTCATGCACACATTCAAAGATTTCGTATTGCCGTTTAACATTGGCTGTTACTTTTCCCCAATGTGAGGCTTGAACTCTTTCCTGATGTTGTTTAAAAGAGGCTTTGTCGACGAACTCCTCATAGACATCAAAACGAAACGGATTAGTCGAGCTTTGAGTCACAAGAAAAGTAAGGCAGCCCGGCTCTTCTAACGTGAGCCTTTTGTGAGTTATTAACGCATGTTTTACTAATTCTAGATCCTTTTCCGGAACTAAAATAAAGCCTTTCAATGTAACTTTCGACATATCATCCTCCCGCCCCTATCGTGTAGCGTTTCGTTAAGAAGTAGCCAACACGCCCTCAATCTCAACCATCATATCGCAAATGTGAATCTCACCATGAATTGAAATGCCACTTGTTAGGAATCTATTTCTAATGCCCTATCGACTTACGAGCATAAGGTTATCTCAACCCTTTCTTTGCCTTTACCGATGTTCTTGCGTTTTAATTGAATTTGGCCGACTTCTGATGTGCGCTTTAAATGAGTGCCACCGCAAGGTACTTGCGCAAACCCATCCACTCTCCAATACCTTCTTTCACTCTCTTGATCGGAAAAGTCACTAATAATAACTGAATCAGAGTTAATCAAAGCTTGCACATCAGTTTCAATTTCTTTCAATAGCGGGCCAATACTTTCAGACCACTCGAAATCTATGCGACTCTTATTTTCAGAAATATGCGCGCCTATCTTAACAATGCCTTCCCGACGCTGATAAAACATCTCGAGCACCACTTCAGCCGCAAAGTGTAGCTTCATTAAGGCGTATCTACGCTTCCAATCAATATTCGTAGTTACAATGTCACCAAGAGTAAAATTTGGAGAGGATTCCAATGTGTAAATAAGTCGAACACCTAACTTTTGAGCAATCAAAACCGGAATACCATTAATCGTTCCTTTATCACTCTCTTGGCCTCCAGACTCTGCAAAGAAGATAGTCTGGTCCAATTCAACCTTATTTCCGTCTACATTGCTCACTCTTGAGTTAAGTTCTGTTTGGTAGGGATTAACCCAAAATAATTTCTCGCTCATGCTGCTATCCTTGCAGTAAGTCCTATCTTTGATAGTACATTCAGTGACCACCAAGTCAATTCAAGAAACCTCACCGTCAAATGTAAGGCTGTGTATAGAGCACGAGCAGGCTAGACCTATTAGATGCGTTTAAGGCCGGATACTAAACGCTGTCTAGGGGTTTAGCTAACAACCCGTAAATTGCGGAATCTGAGACTACTCCATTCACTTCCCAACGCTGCCTTAGGAAACCTTCCTTTATAAAACCTAACCGTTCCAAGACTTTACCTGAAGAAGTATTGTCTGGATCTATCTCAGCCTCGATTCGACGTAGATTCAGTGTTTTGAATGCGTGTTCGATTAATGCAGTTCCCGCCTCTAATACAATGCCTTTACCCCAGAAATGACGACTAACGCCAAAGCCAATTTCTGCGCGCCTAGACTCTTTCACGTGATTAAACAGCATTATCTTACCCAGAAGTTGGCCATTGCTCTTTAGGAAGATGCCTAGTGTCACTTCTGTATTGCTATTCATGGCCTGTGTACTCTTGGCTATAAATGTCCGCGCTTCTTCAATTGAAACCCAAGGGCCAGAGTTCCAATATTTCATGACCTCATGGTCTGAGAAGATGTCAAACAATTCGCTTGCATCATCTTCAACTAGCTCTCTTAGAATTAATCGTTCCGTTTCAATCTTTGTTACTAACATTTTGGGGTCAGCCTTTTGGTTTGTTATTGGTGACGAAAATCCAATAAAAGTGTGAGACACGTAATACAAATGATTTCGTATGAGACTTTTAAACAAGCTCAACGCGCGACAAAAGCGCCACGTGTAACGACTCTATATTGAAGCAAATTTTAGACATTCAAGTGCGTCAACAAGTAACCGTTGAACGCCTCAAAGCTTGGGGTGAGTTGATCACAAGTCCTAAACTCAGGCTCAAAATAGTCCATATACTTTATTATCACTTAGTGACGATTTCCTTCAGTACTCTGGCTGGGTTGCCACCAACAACGACATTGTCTCTAAAACTCTTTGTAACGACTGCGCCAGAGGCTACCACCACGTTGTTCCCAAGTGTTACGCCAGGGTTGATTACGGCATGGCCACCTATCCAACAATTGTCACCAATGTTTATGGGCTTTGCTAGCTCTAAACCACTGTTCCTCTCGATAGGATCTAAGGGATGAGTCGCAGTATAAATGCCAACTTGAGGCCCAAGTAAACAGTTATCACCAAACTTAACTTCCGCAACATCCAAAATCACACAACCAAAATTAGCGTAAAAATTATCTCCAACGTGAATGTTGGATCCGTAGTCGCAATTGAAAGAAGATTCAACATGAATATCGTCCCCTGTTGTGCCGAACAAGCGCTTAGTTATTTGAACTCGCTTTTGTTTATGCTCAACAGACGTGGCATTCAATTTTTCAGTTAGTAACCTAGCGCTCAACCTTAACTTTAATAACTCTTCATCACTTGGGTCATAAAGCTCACCTGCTAACATTTTCTCTTTTTCTGACATAAAACTTGGACTCCAATACCAATTTTCTTACAACGCTACATTAAGTATGTGAGTAACGCTACCTCCTAAGCGAGGCTGTTCCACCACGAAAACAAAGCCCGACTTGAACCCTAGTCCTCAGCGCTATCAATTTAGTGCACTACCACCACCGTTCTCACTAACTTATCACCGAGACGTTGCCTCTTTTTACCAAGAATGAAAATTGAGTCAATAAAACCGAAGAATGGAGTAATAACATTTCGAAAGAGCGACTGAAAAATATTGCACTTTTTACCCGTTCTTGCACTTATAACTGCAATGCCCAAAAGTTTTTTACCCACACTTTGACCATTTGGTAAACAATCAGAAAAAAGGTAATACGATACAGTCGCAGTTACTGCTGTAGCGCGCACAAGCTCTTTTTCAATACCGATTTCTAAGCCGACCCATAAAACGAGAGTAAAAATGCTAAAACTGACAAAAAGATCAATCATTTGTCCAACACACCTAGCTCCCGGACTAGCCAAAACGTAATTTTCTAGAGTAAATTTTTCTGCATTTTTCATTTTAAAATTTGGACTAACAATTGCTTATTGGTGAACTAACATTATTGAGACAGTAACATCCCCACTAAACCTAATCCATACTTCCGCAGAGCACGGTCGAACCTGATTTTTCTATCTTTTCAATATATTACCACGCTTGTTCTAAAGGCTAGATTGGTAATATTTCAACATCTCTTCTTGATTAAGCGCTTTACTTTCTAACTTTTGTTGATCTTTAAAGATTTGAGCTAATGAAGGGAGAATTGAGCGATTTACTTTATAGTCATCAGACCAAAGTTTCCCTCTCATCACCGCTTTTGCACAATGAAAGTACATACTCTCTATGACTATTTTGATAACAACCTTAGGATCTTTACTTCCATCGGGGCAAGCAGATATCAAGTTGGCGTCGGTGTGAATACTTGCGATTCCTTTAATACGGAGCACTTCATCAATACCATTTACCATCAATAACAACCCTACCTTGGGGTTACTAATGATATTTTTTAGACTATCGATACGATTGTTCCCCGAGCTATCAGGGAGCAACAATGTTGATTCATCTAAAACTTTTACGAAGCCAGGCTCCCCTCCTTTAGGAGAAAGATCGATATACCCTTGTGAATCAGCGGTACTTAGAACTGCAAAATGGCAGTTATTAATTAATGTAATCGCATGAACATCCAGCACAGGCAGAGCTTTATTTTTAGCTCTCGCACTTGGCTCTGCGTAAATTTCTTTTAACTGCTCTATTGTTTTAATTTCACTCATTCAATGTTATTCCTTCACTATCGTATAATGCTTTGCTTGTAAGCAAGCAGTAACTCTGACTTCTTGTATAAGCACTCGACATAACTCATCGTAAAAATACTACGAGTACAAATTATCTCTTTAATACCTTGTTATCTAAAGATTTAAAGTTTTTCACTAAACTCCCCACACTGCTTACACTTATAACCATGCTTGTAAAAAAACAGTGGAAAACCCAGTAAAATAAAAACTAAGAAAGCTGGGCGTTTACCTTTTGTAAATGCAAATAGATCTTTACTACCACATTTAGGGCAAACGTCTTTTTCTTCATCAACGTCAACTTCATTTCCCAATGATTCTGAGAAATCGCTACTAAGTATTTGTTTCGCATCTTCTGCATCACTTTCGTCCACCATCAGACGGACGCCGCCAATTGCATTTGAATAAAGCCACTGAGTATTTACCGTGTGCTCGTCAGCGATGTAACTTTCTATTCCGACACTATCTAGGCTTGCTCTCGCAATATGAGCTTCATGAGGAAAAGAAAACCTTGCTACTACAATCACATATTACTCCTTGTGGGAAAGCGCTCCCGTAAGGTATAAGAAACGCTAATTGGAAATGCCACGTGTAGTATTTCTTTTTGAACAATTTATTAGCCCACTACAGACTAATACATATACCCTAACCAATCTATATGACCAACAGCCCAAGTTTTACCGCTGATAGGTTTAACATATAAATCATCTAGTTGCTCCACAGCGACACCGTAATTTTTATGTTCGTGAACTCGCAACCAAGAACTTAGAGAGTTAAGGCGCATATAACCATTAGCCACATAAAAACGCTCCAAATCGGAGACTAAAATGATGAAGTCGACATCTTTAGTGGACGCATACTCGCTGAGTTGAGACAACATTGTTGTGCCAATACCTTGTCTTTGAACTTTGCTCTCGACACAAAAGTCACTCACACCTAATACTTTATAAATTTCATCACCAACGCGAACAACTCTGTAGTCTAATCCCATGTAACCAACTAACTGATCACCTTCGTAATTCAGAACTCTCATATGCGGGAGTTGCTTATAGTAAGAGCGAGTAACTTGATGTTCAGGAAACGACTGGTTTCTAAGAGCTTCAATTGCATTATGCTGTGCTTTAGATAACTCGATTTCTGGGTAAATATCCATATTTGACCTTTGAGTATTAATGACCTTTTGGAGTTGAGCAACGCAATACCGAACCTTCCGCATACCGATTTAATCACTGAGCTCAACGCACAGTTAAAATGCCACGCGTTGCGAATCACTCTTAAACAGTTTGTTAGCAATTTAACTAAACGAAGCCCCAAAACCATCAAAGGTACATTAAAACTCCCAACCTTTTGTAACCATAAAGTCTAACCATTGAGCAAGGATGTCTTTGGTTACCGTTGTCGGGTGAGAATATCCTTCAACAAACCATGAACGGTTAATAAACCCCTCACTTCTGATCAATGACTCATAGTTTTCGAGAGCATCGTTTAGTTGAATGGCTGATGCTTTATTTGGACATAAGTAACTAAATTCTAGAACTAACTCTGTTTCGTTGATGATTCCGTTACTTATTAATGAACTCCAAGTCTCACTGAGCATGTTCAGTTGACTTTCTAAATTCGATTGATAACCACTCAACTCCAATTTCTCCCTGATTGCTAACGCCCTGTTAAGGTGTGAGCAACGCATTACCGAAGCGAACGCCTACCACCTTAAACACTAAAGTCAACGCATAGCAAAAATGCCACGCGTTGCGAATCCCTCTTGAACAGTTTGTTAGGCAAATTTTACCTTCGCTACTTTCAATATGTACACAATAATAGCGCCCAATAGTGCCCAAGGCATTGCAAACCACCAATAGTATGGTTCCTGACTATCAGCAAGGTAGTAATTAAAAACTATAATTACACTCACAATTGTCGAAATGACATATGCTCCACCTAAAGCCATACAGATATCTGAGTGATGTTTAGAAAGTTCAAATTCACGCAGTTGAAATACGACAATGAAAAACACAAAAGGGCTAAAAAGACAAACTGCAATGTGTAGAAATGAAAGAAGAATTAACCACCCAAGTGTCATATGTTTTCCTTTTATTTGTCTAACGCTCTGTTAAGGGGTGAGGCACGCAATACCGAAGACTCCGCATACCACCTTAAACACTAAAACCAACGCATGGTAAAAATGCCACGCGTGCCGAATCACTCTTGAACAATTTGTTATACGAATTTCTTCAGTGCCAACACTTGCTGTTCAAATAACTCACAATCTGACTT
>NZ_JADDYG010000098.1:0-262 GCF_015163535.1 Vibrio sp. OPT46
CTTTGGTTCTCAAAGTATGAGCGATGATAGTGGTGACATTGATGGAGCAACAGAACAAGCCGCTTAACCAAGTTTTAATTAGAGAAGCCCTGACTAAGTTCAGGGCTTTTTGTTGCGAGTAAACAATATAACGCATTCACAATTTTCTCTCCACTAACAGGGGGTTCCCCTAGTCGCCACCGAGGCCCACCCGCCGGACTTACCCCTAAGCACTAAGAATCGTTCCTCTTCAAGTGCTTCATTTAATGAAACCCTAGAGCAA
>NZ_JADDYG010000876.1:0-525 GCF_015163535.1 Vibrio sp. OPT46
GAACTCAAATTATTTTTAAAGAAAAATGTTAGTAAAAAAGGATGAAAAGTTGAGGGTGTACGAAAAATTGCTCGGTAAGAACTTGTCGGGATAACTAGATTTCAGTTTAAGAACAAACAAATAAAGCAATTAAAATCAATCACTTAAATATCAATCCATTTTTAAAACGATGATGAACGAGTTGATTTTTGAACAACAAAAATCTGTGCCACAAAAAATTTATATCGACCACTAATCATTTCACCTGTACATGGTTTGTTTGTACAAAGAATAGACACACTAGTTTGTTATAGTTTTGTAGACACAAGTGGCATTCGCACTTTGAAGGTGAAGGAGGCAAAAAGAGAGGTTATATTGAACGCCATGAATATGCGATTCGATATCCTTAAGCCATTTTTAAGTAATATCGCCAAGTGACTTTAAGATTTTAGATTCAGCGTTTTATATTCGAAGCAAGGATCTCAAAGTCACTTGGCTATCAAAGTAAATGGGAGGGATAAGTTCAGATTCATCGTGCGATGAGCC
>NZ_JADDYG010000877.1:0-451 GCF_015163535.1 Vibrio sp. OPT46
GAACAGCTATACCTGCACTCTTACCTGGGCATTTATACAGAACATTGGACTTGTGTGGTTGTAAAACATAAAAATGACTTGTTTTTCCGAGAGCTCTGGCTCATTTTTTCGGTGGAATAATTGATAAACTATTGTTAATAATAGGATTGGTGTTGTTCACTCCTAAGATAACGAGTATTGTTAAAAAGTAATAATACGCCGTCTCGTTTTTATGTGATGACAGAATGAGAAATGTGATATATTTTCTATTATTTTTAGTAGCTTATAATAGTCTAATTAAAAGTTGGGCAGACAGAAAAACGAGCTAGCTTGTTATTAAAAATATTAGAACTTTCTAGTCTATGCCGACCACATCAACAGAAGGATAAAAGATGAAGGTAGAGTTAGGTAAACTCCCCATATTTAAGCGAGGCGCATGGGCAAATAAGTCAGAGTTTCCAATATTGAATAT
>NZ_JADDYG010000877.1:513-924 GCF_015163535.1 Vibrio sp. OPT46
CTTGAGAGATTTGGTTTGGGTACTAAGAATTTTTTCGGTTGCTCCGTGGCTGTCTGTTTTCTTCAATGTAAAGGTTAATGGTGCTTTTTATACCCATAGAAAGTTTTCCGACATCTTTCTTATTGTAGCTAGTTCGATTTTATTTCTTCATTTTATCCTTCTATGGTGGTCCTCGGAGATTTTTTTAGCCATCTTTCCAGTAATGATGGTGGCTGATTCACTTCAATATCAAATTAGAGTAGTTTTTTTAAGAACAGTTTTTCAAGATAGTTATGCCCCTTATTCTGGTGAGAGAACTTTAGCTGTTCTAATGTTTCAATATGTAAACCTGATACTTTGCTTCACCATCATTTATGTGGCCATTTTTGGTAGCTCTTTCGATCCCAAACTTACACCGCTGTCAGCATTAGA
>NZ_JADDYG010000877.1:1051-1255 GCF_015163535.1 Vibrio sp. OPT46
GCATTATAATTTCTACAGCAATAAGTCGAACACGCCCTGTAGTAGCACTTGATAGAAAAAAGAAGCCTGAATCATTGCAAGAGCGCTACCAAAAAAGCATTGATATTTGCGGTTACAGAGAACATATTTCTTTCGTTTCGAATATATTTAGAGAAGATGTTTGGGTTGTAGGTGGATGGGTTAGAAATGCAGCTCTCGGCTCAA
>NZ_JADDYG010000877.1:1303-1943 GCF_015163535.1 Vibrio sp. OPT46
CATATTGCGGAGATATAGACTTTCTAATAAGCATGGAACACAAAGATATTGAAAGTAAATTAATTAATAATAAAGTCAAGTTTTCCAAAAATAGATTTGGAACATTTCGAACTGCTTTACCAGATGGTAATCACATGGACCTTGTTTCAACATTTGAGCATGGAGGCTCAAAAAACGTAATAACCGCTCTCAAGAACTTCAACTTTAGTGTTAACGCAGCTGCAATAAATATAAGCAATAACCGATTGATATGTTCTGAAGAGTTTAATGATGACATTTCCTCGTTAAAGTTAAGAATAAATAATAGTGATTTAGTTAAAAATCGTATGCATACATATTCATTCCTTAAAGATTATGAGGTGTTAAAATACTTTTACGGATTCAATCCAGTAAATGACTCAATGAGTAATTCGGTTGAAGATAGAATATCTGTGTTAAATCATGAGATTCAATCTAGCACAGAGCCTCAACTTCTGGAAAAGGCTTCTGAGATCATAAGTCAGCAATTAAAAATAAAAGAGGCTTGGCTTGTTCGTGGTTATGTTAGAAGCTCAATTTTTGGAGAATTAAAATATTGGGATGATTTAGATGTTATCGTCCCATTTGACAGAGATACTTTAATTTCTCATCTAGAACATAG
>NZ_JADDYG010000877.1:1997-2982 GCF_015163535.1 Vibrio sp. OPT46
AGAAATTAACTATTCGCTAAATCATTTCGGAAATCCAAAAATATTTCTTCCAGACGGGTTTGTGATTGATATTTGGTCTTTAAAAGACGAACAAACTATAACTGAGGCAATTGAAGGGTTTGTGCATAATATTGATATGGTTGCATGGTCAATATCAGATAAAAAGTATACTGTAATTGACTTAGAAGCATATTCGGAGAGAAGGCTAGAGGTCAATCTAGACGCCATTAAAAAACTAAATGATAGTGATAAGGCATACGCTATCTTAAAAACTATCTATCTTTTAATTCGTCACAATATGATTCCAGGAACTACAGTGGCAGATCTATTTTCATTAGAAATCAAAATGCAAGGAATCTCTCAAAAGCATGCAATTCAACTTTCCAAAGAATTATCTATTTGCGGTATATCAAATTTGCCAGAACTATTGGAGTATTTAGATCCAAGCCATAATGCTATTGAAGCAATAAGGCTACTAAAAGAAGTCAGCAATAAGAGATCATAAATGTAATTCTAAAAAGTCAATTAACTACGCGCCTACGGGGGCGGACGCAGCAAAGCTTCACCGATTTCTTAGACGTTAAGTGTAAAGTTGAGGCTTAATGAATTATCACAGTGCATGAATACACAGGATGGTATGAGTGAACTATTAGAGAAGAAGCGTTTCAGACTTAGCCAGAGCAATTTTGTAAGTTAATGAGGCATGCTTTATGCCTCCAATGGATACAGAGAAATCAGTTCTGTCAAACTTCACGTTAACCTCAATGACAGGATCTAAAATGTCCACCTGTGAGTTACGATAACAGCAGTTCGACTGTACGACCTAGTCATGACTCACCAGTGGATGTGTAAGATCGAGTATGAGTTACTACAATTAATGCTCAAATCTTCACACGTGAACTTTAATCTGTATAACCATAAATAATTCTGAATTGTCCCACCAGCGCCCCACTTTAGTCGGGGCGTGATACCTACCAGTAAAAAC
>NZ_JADDYG010000878.1:0-259 GCF_015163535.1 Vibrio sp. OPT46
ATCTCTAATTTGAATATTTAAGTTATGAATCAAAAACTGTGAGCAAAAAATGCATAATAGGTTTATTTAAGTATAAGATAAGCACCTGTTGATCTCGGTATTTAACTAACTCTTTGACTATGCGTTTTGTTTCCCTATGCATTACTTCAATCCTGCTCTGCTCGTCTCCTTTGGCATATGAGCTAGATTACTATTCTAAGTTTGGTCACATCGATAATTACGGCAATCTTGATCTTAGAAACAAGCCTTACACCCAACT
>NZ_JADDYG010000879.1:0-203 GCF_015163535.1 Vibrio sp. OPT46
CTATCGAGCCCTATTGTGACGCCCTTGTTCGGGCCAAAGTCAATAAATAAAGTTAAGTATATTTTACTATTTATAGTGTGTTAATATGGTATTTATTGAGGGTGCGAGTTATAATGTTTTTAAGTTAAGAGAACAACTTATTCTTAATCTATTTTTCCGATGCTTGGGGGCAACGATGATTAAACCAATTTCAGTTACTGTAT
>NZ_JADDYG010000880.1:0-233 GCF_015163535.1 Vibrio sp. OPT46
GAGACTTGCCTCCAACCGTGGAAAACGTTGCATGTTAGTGTGACCGATCAAGAAATCATAAGCCGATGGAAAGCGCTCATTAACGAGTATTGCACTAATGTGGCCAACGAAATAACCACCAATAAAACAAAGACATAAATATAAAATTAAGCTTTCATTAACCCCTGTTAGCTTTTGTTTTTTGCCCTTTTTCTCTCACTGAACTTAGCATGCTCGCATTCAAGCAACGGCCC
>NZ_JADDYG010000881.1:0-203 GCF_015163535.1 Vibrio sp. OPT46
TAAAAGATATCGATTTATAAAGAGGGCACCATGTCAAGTCATAGAAGAAATGTCCAAGCTTATACACCAGGTGGTAATCGTACCTCGAAGTTATCATCAGATAGTGTTGCAATCACAACGAAAGAGGAGCAACTCCTTAACGAGGCAGCTCAAGCAGGAGTATCCGAACTAGAAATTGCGGTTGATGGCCAAGAAGTCTTGTT
>NZ_JADDYG010000882.1:0-269 GCF_015163535.1 Vibrio sp. OPT46
TCATAGACCTCTAGAAAAGTTGGTAATTGCATGGATTCTTCAAATCTCCTGTTGACAGACAGACCACAAAAATGTAAAACACATATTAAATCATATTTAATGAATAAAAAATCAAAATAAAGCAAAAATTAAATATGAATAGTCATTTGAGCCTTTAAGTATATGGATGTTACACAATGCTAAAAACCACGATTATTGGAGCCAGCGGTTACACCGGCGCAGAGTTAGCGTTAATGGTTAATAAACACCCACAACTCACGCTATCAGGT
>NZ_JADDYG010000099.1:0-905 GCF_015163535.1 Vibrio sp. OPT46
TTGTGAAAGATTTGTTGTCTTTTATAAACATTAATTACATGACTTTGAAGTCATCGGGTCAGTTGTTTTTTAGACTCATACTTGTTGCAAAAACAGTATTTTTTATGATTATATCTCGCTCCTTGAACACGTTGGCTTGGCGTTTTAGGCTATAAAACATACATTTTTATGATTTTGGAAATTTAATTTTGTTCTCGAAACGATGCCGAAATCTATTTAATTGTATTCTAATGTATAACAAAACAACCAAACTTAAATAACGAAATGATATTTAAGTTTTGGCTAATGATAAACGCTATCTGATAAAAATAATAAAGATGGACAGCAGAAATTTACTAAGTCAAACTTTTACCTTTAGGTAAAGGTAATGCTTGGGTTATTCGCTAATTATTCGGGGGGTATGGTAAGTGATAGAACTTCTATGCTCTTTTCTTTGCTTCTTTAATTCATACAGCAGTACTTAGAAATAACAACAATCAAAGTAGTGCTTTGAAAGTTTCTCAACATTTGCACTGAGAAACTCAAAATAATGAAGGGTAGAAAATGGATGTGTCAGGCCAACTAAACTCAGAAAGGGTCGACTCGAGTTCACGAAAAATTCGTAGTTTTTCCTGCTATGAAAAATCTGACGAAGTATTTCACTCAGACCAGTCTCACATTGTTGTCGTTCACAATGGTCAGCTTCGAGTTCAAACAGGTGATTGCACAATCGATGTTGCTGCAGAAAATGGGGTATTTCTATCTCAAGGGGATTACTTGTTAGAGTACTCTCCGCTAGATGGGGCATACAAAGCGTCGATTATTGCTTACGACAATGAACTCGTTAGTCAGTTGCTGCAAAAACACAGTGATCTCTTGATGATGCTGCCTAAGGTAGACAAAGTTTGTTCTGGTTTGTTTACTTT
>NZ_JADDYG010000099.1:915-14225 GCF_015163535.1 Vibrio sp. OPT46
CCAAGGAGATTACTTGTTAGAGTACTCTCCGCTAGATGGGGCATACAAAGCGTCGATTATTGCCTACGACAATGAACTCGTTAGTCAGTTGCTGCAAAAACACAGTGATCTCTTGATGATGCTGCCTAAGGTAGACAAAGTTTGTTCTGGTTTGTTTACTTTTGGTTTGAACATACTCGTTGAACAAGTGCTTTCTAGCATGCAGACGCTTGAGCAACAAGCGTACCCTGATGCCATTATGTGCCTAAAATACGAAGAACTACTCATTCTCTTGCTACACAGCAAAGGAGGAGAATCACTGTATGCGTTGCTGTCACAACAAACAAACCGTACGTCGGAACGGTTACGTCGATTTATGGAACAGCATTACTTAAAAGAATGGAAGTTGACAGACTACGCGCAGGAGTTTGGTGCCAGCTTAACCACTTTTAAAGAGCTTTTTAATGAGCACTATGGCATTTCTCCAAGAGCTTGGATCAGTGAGCGTCGACTACTGCATGCTCATAAACTGCTGTTGACGAGCAAGATGAGCATCGTAGATGTGGCGATGGAGGCAGGGTTTTCCAGCCAGTCTTACTTTACGCAGAGTTACCGTCGTCGTTTTGGAACGACCCCAAGCCGCGTACGTTCGGGAGACGATCAAGTGGCTATCGCGAAATGAAATGACTTGAGACTAAAATTTTCTGACTAATTTTGAAAGTCACTCACCAGTGTAAATTCTATTATGTATCGTGTAACAACGAACGATTAAAAATTATTACATCTCTTTCTTTCTGGATTGTTCGAAAGGGGTGCGGAGACGAACATAAATGAAAAAGCAGCATTGGCGACGCCGTTCGCTTTTTCCAGACAGCATAGTGACACAGCGGAAAGTGACTGTTTTACAAAGAGGAGCTCGTTATGAAAACGCCTCGAAACCTACGCAGGATCTCAATGTTGTGCACGTCAATCACCGACAATTGTTGAGTGAAGGCGTCATAAATTATGAGCAGCTATCTTTACTTCAACGCTTGTTGGATAGAAATGTCGTCGATAGCCTGTGCGCTAGCCAGTTAGTAAAAACGTATCAAAAACTTGGTGCTTCGATAGACCGGTTTGCTATGCGTTTATTTTTGGAAATTGGATCGCAGCTCAGTGATAGCAGCACAATCACAACGTTCGAACAAAGGCTGGACTACATCAACTCTCGTCTGGGCTTTCGCTTTAATTTGGCTGTCCCAAAAACGTTGATGCTTTGTTTCCATTTATCACTCAACGAGTGGATTAACCGACAAGTCGATCAAAGTGCTCTTCATGCTTCGATTAAAGTTGAACAACTTATCAATCAACTCGATATTCAGAAGGAATATTGGTCGAAGCTATCAGGGGAAGACACCAGTGCCGTCTTTGTTCAACAGCAACTCGATCTTATTAAGAGCCAGCAGCATCAACTTAAAAAGCAACTTGGGACGTTAAGCGAACAACAGTTGCAAGTGATTGAATGTCATCGTTTGTTAATTGAGAAGTGGCAACCGTCTTTAGACGAGCTGAAAGGGTTCGCGGAGTACACCTCGACAACCGAACAATTTATTTCTGAGTGGAAAAATTGGTGTTCGGAAGTACGACTTGAAGCCCCTGAGCTGAACGAAGTTTGGGATGCATGCGATGTGGTTTACAACGACCAAAATGCGGTTGCGAAAGTATGGCAATGGTTCAAGAACATGCAAACTGTTGGTGATATCGATCACTACTATTTTGATACTCAAAGTGGTCAGTGCGGCCAGGCTTGCAATCACCTCAGCCAGATCTAAATAGGGCGTTAAATGTTAGATAAGATGATGAAATCTTTAGCGGAAGCGCTAAAGGTAGGGGATTTTATTGCCTCAGAAAATGGTTCTTACAACATCGAGGTTGACCAGTTATCACTGACCATCAAGCAACGTGCGTCATGGATTTTATGGGAAGCGACGTTACCCTTCCAATTTAAAGAGCATCTAGATTATCAACAAGAACAAGCGTTACAACGTTGCATGCAGCTCTCATTAAAAACCATTCGTGCGGATGGCGGCGTACTGACAACCAATGATGATCAGCAATTGATTTTGCAAAGTAAAGTACGGGTTGAGGACTGTTCGGTGGAACGGTTCTCTGCTTTGCTTTCTAAGCACGTCAATCTATGTGAGCGTTACATTGCATTATTGGAACAAGAACGTGTGAACCACACAATCAACCATACAGTGTGGTTACCATGATGCTAAAAATCTTTCCCAACATTAGACGTGCTGCAACAAAGGCATTGTTATGCGCAGTGAGTGTTGTTCCTTTGGGATATGCGCAAGCAACAGACTTACACTGGCCCGAACAACCGTTCCGCTACTATGCAGATAACGACTCATTAAAAGAGTTGTTGAATAACTTCGGTGCAAATTATCGTGTCTCGGTTTCTGTTAGTGACAAAGTCAACGATCGAGTGAATGGGCGTTTTACCCCTGAAGATCCGGCGGAATTCCTCGATTACTTATCGCAAGTGTACAACTTGATGTGGTATTTCGATGGTGCCGTCTTACATGTCTATAAGGCGACAGAAACTCGCTCACGTTTACTTCAATTGGAATTACTTACGGCTAGAGAGCTACGCAGTACGTTAATTTCCACCGGCGTTTGGGATTCTCGTTATGGTTGGAGAGCGGCTGAGAGCAAAGGGTTAGTCTATCTTGCGGGTCCTCCACGTTATGTCGACTTAGTGGTACAAACGGCGGAGGCATTGGAAACGCGCTTGCTGCAGAAATCGAATTCAACCGACGAATTATTCGTTGAGATAATTCCTTTGAAGTACGCTTCTGCAACGGATAGAGAAATTGCATATCGAGATCAGACAATTACGGTCCCTGGCATCGCATCGGTGTTAAAACGGGTCGTGTCTGGTGTTCAAACGCAAGTGGCGAGTGCGTCTAGCAAAGAAGTTACCAGTTCAGATAAGCCTGTAAAAAGTAATAAAACCGCCTCAGTTCATGGTGGCGCAACAGTTGAAGCAGAGCCGGGTCTTAATGCGATTATCGTTCGTGATACTCAAGCACGATTACCGCTCTATCGTAAACTGGTCGCGCAATTAGACCAGCCGCAATCAAGAATTGAAGTCGCGCTATCGATTGTCGATATCAGTGCCAACGATTTAAGTCAGTTAGGCGTGGATTGGCGAGCGGGAGTGTCTGTCGGAAACAACCGCATTGTCGATATCAAAACAACAGGGGATGTGAACTCGGGGGATGTGACGCTCGGCAGTGGACAGAACTTTAAGTCCTTGCTTGATTCAACCAACCTAAATTACTTGCTGGCTCAAATTCGTTTATTGGAATCCAAAGGCAGTGCTCAAGTGGTTTCAAGACCAACATTGTTAACTCAGGAAAATGTCGAAGCGGTACTGAACAACAGCAGCACTTTTTACGTCAAGCTGGTTGGTAAAGAAACCGCAGCGCTGGAAGAGGTCACGTATGGCACGTTACTGAGAATTGTCCCACGTATCGTTGGTGATAGATTTGCTGCACGACCTGAAATTAACCTGAGCCTTCATCTCGAAGACGGTGCAAAGATCGCTGATGGTGGCGTCGATGATCTTCCTTCCGTTCGTAAAACTGAAATCAGCACCTTAGCGACGGTTAAACAAGGGCAAAGCTTACTTATCGGTGGTGTGTACCGAGATGAAGTGAGCCATCAGTTACGTAAAGTGCCATTGCTAGGAGACATCCCATATTTAGGCGCGCTGTTTAGAAGTAATACCAACACTAAGCGCCGCACAGTACGAATGTTTATTTTAGAACCTCGAATTGTTGTGGATGGTATTGGCGATAGTGTGTTGATTGGCAACGAATATGACTTGCGACCAAGTATCGGCAAGCTTAACAACATCTCCAACAATAGCGCTGAATTTAAATCGGTAGTGGAAGTATATAGCTGCACATCGAGGGTTCAAGCCGAGCGCTATCAACAAGACTTATTGTCACAGCAAAAGTCGTCTCAATTAACGCAGTGCCAATTACCAACAGGGCAAAAGGGTTGGCGGGTGAAAGTATTGGAATGTGATGACTCACAAAGTGAGTGTGTGCGCCCTTCAGAGGAGTCTTAACCGCGATGCAGCAATGGAAAATTCGTATTTTATCAGGCGTGCATACCGGAGTAGAAGTCACCTTACCTGAAGGTGCTCTCGTGCTTGGCAGTGACGACTTTATTGCTGATCTTGTACTGTCTGATGCTGGGGTCGAAGCGAACCATTTCACCCTCGTTTGCCAGCAAGACTCGGTCATTTTACGAGGTTGCGAAGAGGCAAATATTAACAGTGAAGACATCGCTGTTGCAGGTGATGGTATCGAGTTGTCACGCCATGCTGTTGTCTCGGTCGGCGTTGTGAAGTTCGCTCTGGGATACGCGGAAGATGCGTTAATTGTGAGTAACGTCAGCGACGAATCTAGCCAACAGAATACACCTGTGGTTGCTGTGCAACGCTCTAGCTGGAAAAAAACAACGCTCATCGCTTTGCTTTGTAGTTTTGTCCCGAGTGTCATTTTTGCCGGTATGTGGTACAGCCAAGCTAACGGAAACAACAATGAAATTGTTACAGAAGCAGAACCCATTGTTTTGGTACGTAACATCTTAGGCGAGCTCAAACTTAGCGACGTTCGCGTGGAATGGAATGCCGCCGCACGCCAAGCAGTCTTAGAGGGCTATGTTGAAGACCGAACACAGAAACTCGATCTGCTTGGTCGAATTGATGTATTGGGCATCAATTACAAAAGTGACTTAAGAACGATGGAAGAAATTCGTCGCGGGGTTCGATTTATTTTGCGCAACCTCGGCTATCACCAAGTGAAAGTCGAAAATGGCGATGAGACCGGCACACTGCTGCTGACGGGCTATATCGATGATGCCAGTCGTTGGAACCAAGTTGAACAAATCTTGGAGCGAGACGTGCCTGGTCTTGTTGCGTGGAAGGTCGAACTGCAGCGAGCGGGTGCCTACATGGATACGCTAAAAGCGTTATTGACGGATGCGGAGCTACTGAAAAAAGTCCAGTTGGTCACCAGCGGTGATCGCATCGAAGTTCGTGGTGAGCTTGATGATATCGAAACGACTCGATTTTACGGTGTGACCCGAGACTTCCGGGAACAATATGGTGAGAAACCGTACTTAGTTTTGAAATCCATACCTAAGGTGAGTAAAGGCACCAACATCGATTTCCCGTTTCGTAGCGTTAACTTTGGCCAGGTTCCATATGTGATTCTGACCGATAACGTTCGCTATATGGTCGGTGCAAGAACGCCTCAGGGCTACCGAATATCCAGTGTTACACCTGCTGGTATTGAGTTGGTTAAAGGCGGGCGGGTGATAACAATAGAACTCGGATATGAAGGCGAGACGAACAATGACAAATCTTGAACAAATTTTAAATAACGACACAAACGGTGCGGAAGTGCACAAGATTAAGAGCAAGCTCTTAGAAGCACAAGCGGTGGTGAAACGTCAGTTGGATTTAGGGTGCTCACCACAGCAGTACCAATTACTACTCAAACAGTATGAAGCTTACACTGCCGCCCATGCGGTCGTTGAATCATACGAAGCTAACTAAAAAATACGAGGAAGTCTTATGTCATTTTACGATGCTAGTAACAGTGTAAACCTTGATGATGTTAAAGCTAAGTTAGAACAACAAGCGAAAGATGCCAACACAGAAGTGACGGCAGCCATCAAGAATCTAGAAACCAATGCCGATGATCCATCAAAGCTTGCCGAGCTTCAGCACGCGATCAACAAATGGTCTGTTGTTTACAATATCAATGCGACCACGACTCGTGCGATTAAAGATGTGATGCAGTCGATTCTCCAGAAGGTGTAAAGCATGGAACGAGAAACGCGCCAACTGCTGGCCGAAATCGCGCTGATGGCAACAGGTATGCATCGTCATCAAGAAGCCAACACGATTGCAGATGGCCTTGAAGCAAGCTCAGGTTCTGAAGAGACCGTTGCGATGATTCGTGCAATGAGCCTCATGAATAAAGGCTTGTATGAAGAGGCTCATCAATTACTCGAACCACTTTGTAACGCCTATCCAGATCTGATCAGCTTAGCGGCTCTTGCTTCTGCCAAAGCCGGTTTACTGAGCAAAGCGGAAAGCTGGGTAGAACTTGCGTCACAAGGAAGCGAAGAAAGCCAAGCATTTGCTGCGAGCTTTTCTCAGGACATTAGGAATCTTGGATGATCATTGATTCGAGTAACCTAGGTCTTCAACACCAATCTTTGCGTCAGTCGGAGTCGCGTCATTATGAGCGGAGCGATGAAGACAAGATGAAAACGCTCATGGAGCGAAGTGACAAGCAAGAGCAAGTTTCACATGTTTCTCCAAAAGAGAAGCTAGAGAAAACAGAAGCGAAACTGGCGGAGATTAAAGCGTGGTACGAATCATTAAAAGACGCAGAGGTTGTCAGTAAACAAAGTGTCTTATCATCGTTAAATGAAGCGTTTTCCTACCCTCAAGTTAAACGAGAGGCAATGTGGTACGCCTTTCATGAGGCGAAGAGTGAAAAAGGCAACGAGCAGCCACAATCTGATTTGTTAAAGGTGTTGAAGCAGGAGTTACTAGGGAATTTTTCGGGACAGCTTATTGCCGAACCACCTGCTGATAAAACAGCACTAAAAGCAATGCTAGCGCAGCATTTTCCACTGGGTGCCCAGAAAGAACAAGCCTTATGGCATTGCTGGGCAGAGTTGAAGTCGTTACCTGATATGGCATCAACACTGGACATGGTTCGTGATGAACTTAGCTTCATGATCCAAAAAAATGCGATGGTGAAAAACATCATGACTCACAGTCACAAGTTAGATTTATCTTAGGAGTACATATGATAAACACGCAGTACACCGAGGTGATGCAAACCAACATTGATAAGTTACAGGATGCGCAAGTCGAAGACGGTTTAAGCGAACGTTTTGAGCAAGCCATGTCGGTTCCCGAGGCAAGTAATGGCCTGGAGGGAGGTTTGCTAGAAAACATCAGCGAGTTGAAAAACACTATCGATAACGCGAAAAGTAACCTGCAAGACAACATGAAGATGGTGGGTGATGATCCGGCGCAATTACTGCAAATGCAGTGGGCGCTGACACGCATTACTTTTCAAGAAGAGCTGATCGCGAAAACCGTGGGTAAAACCACACAAAACGTAGAAACCTTATTGAAGGCACAATAGTGATGATGAATAAAATGAGAGCAGTTTTCATCATGCTCACGTTGTTTCTGGTAGGTTGTCAGACCGAGCTATACACCAACGTTACTCAGAAAGAGGGTAATGAGATGTTGTCGATCTTACTATCCGAAGGTGTCGTTGCAACAAAAGAACCTGACAAAGACAACACCGTCAAGTTAATGGTAGACAGTTCTCAAATCGCCTTCGCGGTAGATGCGCTAAAGCGAAAAGGTTATCCAAGAGAGCAGTTTTCTACACTGAAAGAGGTGTTTCCTAAAGACGATTTGATCTCGTCACCATTAGCAGAACGAGCCCGTTTGGTGTACGCGAAATCTCAAGAGCTCTCGTCAACCTTATCTCAGATTGATGGCGTGCTGGTGGCACGTGTTCATGTTGTTTTGGAAGATCAAGATCTGCGTCCAGGAGAGCGCCCAACTCCAGCTTCTGCCTCCGTATTTATTAAACACGCAGCAGATATTGCGCTTGATTCATATGTTCCGCAGATCAAATTATTAGTGAACAATAGCATTGAGGGGCTGAACTACGATCGAATCAGCGTAGTGATGGTACCCTCATCAGAGGTTCGAGTTGCTACTCAAAACAATCAATTTAAAAGCATTTTGTCGGTTCAGGTCACCAAAGAGACGGCGAATAATCTTATCGCCATTTTGGTGTTCTTGGTAGCGGCACTCATCGGCTCGAATATCGCTACTTTTACATGGTGTCGTAGGAACACGAAGCGTGGTTAAACCAGAAACACCACTCGCGCAGGTACAACACCAGTTTAACTATGCGCCTTGCCAGTACATCCATAGAAGTTGGATAGAGCAAAAGCAGCCTTGGTTACTAAATATCGAAGGCTGGAGAGATAACCCCATGTTTAACCAATGGTGCATAAATGAGTGGGCGTTATCTCCCGTTCCTGAGACGGCTTTTAACAAACCTTGCCATAGCTTGGCGTTGCTCCCAGCGGATGCGTTGAACCAACTCGTATTGATGGTGGGCGGAGCTTTACATTGTGTGGCAATGCGAGGCGTTGTTTTAAAACGCCCGAAACAGGTTCTGAACAACGTTTTTGGTTTGGAAGGCGCTCGGTTCTTAATTCAAAACGGGCCTATGCTGTTATCCAGCTGGCCGCAAGGCTGGCAGCGTTCGTTACCAGAACTATTGGATGAAAGGTCTGTTGAAGCAAGTATGAGGGCGCTGGGATATTTTTGGATGAGGTTTATTTTGATTAACTCACCGGAAGATGTTGTTCTTCGTTGGCAATTCAAATTAGAAAAGCAACTTAGCGAAAACGCAGAAACAGCTAACTGGTTGGAAGCGGATCAACGAGATCTGGCGTATCGACTCACAAAAAAAATCGCAAAACAGGTTATTCCTCAATGGTTTCATTTGTTGAAATAAAAACAGACAATTTGCAGCTGGCACCTGGCTTAAAGGTGCTGAAAGCGAAAGATTATGCCAGTTATCTGGATTCGCAACACTTAGTTGAAGCCGCGAACTCCAAAGCTGAAAGCATCATTGCTAATGCCCAACAAGCCTACGAAACCGAAAAACAACGTGGTTATCAAGATGGCCTTGCACAAGCCAAGATTGAAAATGCGCAAACGATGGTTGAAACCTTAGCACGTTGTAATGACTACTATCAGCAAGTCGAAGAAAAAATGACAGGTGTGGTGTTAGAAGCAGTACGTAAGATCATCGATACCTTCGATGATGTCGATACCACGGTGAGTGTAGTTCGAGAAGCGTTGCAACTGGTGAGTAACCAAAAGCAGGTCATTTTACATGTCCACCCAGAGCAGGTTGTTGAGGTGAGAGAAAAGGTGGCTGGTGTATTAAGTGATTTCCCTGAAGTCGGTTACGTTGACGTGGTAGCAGATGCGCGCTTGAAAAATGGAGGCTGCATTTTGGAAACAGAAGTTGGGATCATCGACGCCAGTATTGATGGACAGCTGCATGCATTAAAGCAAGCCATGGTGAAGCAGCTCAGCGAGCGTAAAATTACGATTCATGAATAAACCTCAAAAACTCAGCACTTGCTGAGTTTTTTCATTTTAATGCCTTTAAACAAAAAAAATCCGACCATTTCTAAAATATTCACTGCCATAAATCCTTAAGAATACACCTAAGAAAGCTGCTTAGTTGATAAGTGTTGCAACCAAGCAGCGCCTCTAAAACAACAAAAATAGGATTATTTAGTCGAATGGCTAATGGATTTATAACTTCTTTACTGACAGATTTTGCCAGCCGCTGCCAATTGGAGCCGTTGGTTTTTGATGAGGATGATTGTTGCCATCTACTCGTTGAGCAAAACACAGCAATCACAATTCGTGCACAAGAAGATCGTGTGACGCTTATCGGGCTAATTTCAGGTGATAAACCGAGTGCTGATATTTTGCATCAACATATGAAAGGTGCCTTAACGCAAGGCTCTCCAGCGGTATGCTGGGAGGAAGAGACCGGATATATCGGTTTCATACACCTGCCTCAGCAACTGCTAACTGCATCTTTTTTCGATGAGTCATTTGCGAATTTCATCGAGTGGTTAAAAAGTGCGAATACACAAGAAGTAACCAATAAAACAATCGAAGTACCGGAAACGAATACCACTCATTTTTCCACATTAAGGGTTTAAAGCATGATCAGTTTTGGAAGTGTTAGCGCGTTGCAGGTCGCCATGCCGCAAGCTCGTAACGAGATACTTAACGAAGGTAAGCTGAGTATTGGTGGCAAAGAATACCAAATCAACGCAGCGACCCAAGAATTTACTCGCGCCAATCCTACGAATGGTGCGGTAGCGCGATTTTTTGAAGCGACAGGAAAACTGTTTCGCGAAGGTAGCCCACAATCGGTAGCGAAAGCCCTTACAAAAGCCGTATTTGATAATGAGCAAGGACAAGCTCAGCGTTTACAAGCTGCTTCTTCTGTTGAGCATGGACAAATGTTCTTCAAAGATGGAAGCATAAAAACCGCATCAGATGTCTTAAATGCCTTTGCGAAGTTAGACAGTAAATCAGTTCAGTCGAACTCTGCTGAGCTAAACCAGTTAGCTGAGCGAGCGATGACAGAGGCAATGTTAGAAACCGATTCTGGTAAAAACCTCACATCACTGATTGGCGAAAGTGCAGCGAAGTTGCTTGCTGGACGTGTAGTAAAAGACTACGGCGGTGGTGTATCTGCAGCGCAGAAAAACCCGGCAGGTAGCATTAATCAAATGCAAGCGGTGTTTGATATGGAGGTGATGCATCTTAAATCGGCGCAACGTCATATCGAAGGTCTAGCAAGCACCGATCTAAGCCAAGGTGTATACGCTGAAGGACTGGCAGAGGACGCGTTTAACAAAAGTGGCGTAACCAATAATGTTGAAAGAGCTGCGGCGTGGATCATTAATGCTTCTAACTCTAAAGGAAACGATGCCGAAAATATTACGTCTTTACTGAAAGAATACGCGTCTAATGGTAAAGATTTATTGAATATGGAAAACCTAAAAGAGCTACACGCTCGATTGGTGCCTAATGTTGAGCGTGATTACCGAGGGCCAAATATTTCGGGTGGCACTTTGCCTTCAAGTATTGGCGGTGAGGGCATGTTAAAGCAGCACATTGAAGGCTTTTTGAAAGAGAACCCTGTAGAAGATAAAGACTTAGGTAAGCATTTGTTCGCCGGAGTTATCGGGTACCATGGCTTTACCGATGGAAATGGTCGCATGGGTCGCATGCTATACGCGATAGCAGAACTTCGTAACGACTCGTTCAATCCTTTAGCTATGGATGCAGAAAATAGCCTTCACGGTATTAAGTGATTTTTTACTTCTATTTAATTTTTGGAGCGGCGATTGCCGCTCTTTTATTTTCCAGCTTAACCTTAATTTTTCTTCTCAATAAAACGGCTAATAGCAATAAAAATGAGACGTTGAAATAAAGTGTCGGTTTCTATCTCGCCATAAAATCTCTTTTATCCTTATTCGCTTATTTAAATGAGCCGTTATACCCAAGTGGCTTCGCTGCAATAAATATATCGATGTCAATTAGTTATAATAAATTAGACAGGACACAACATGGATACAGGAAAGATTAATATGCTTCTCTCTGAGCTAGGAGAAGTGCTGAACCTTGAGCGCGTGACAGCGTATGACGATCAAATGTGGTCACTGCATTTTGCTGAAAATAACAGTGTCGATGTTCTGCTCGTAGAGGAAAAAGGCGAGTTATTGATTTCCAAAAAACTGCTTATAGAACAAGATGATATTACGCTAGATAAACTTCAAGTTTTACTTGAATACAACTTTTTGTATCGAGAAACAGGTGGTGTGCAGTTTTGTGTGAATCCAACACGCAAAGACGTTGTTCTTCAAGTTGCTATCGCGGCTGGAAGTGAACTCACCAACATTGCTAACTTAATCATTCAGTTGAACGAATTAGTTGATACTTGGGGACAGTTATTTCAAAACAACACGGTTGTAGATTTTAGCCAAACAGACGTACACGCATTTATTCAAGTTTAAGGCATCACACATGGTCAATATTAATACATCGCAAATGCACTCGTTGAGTCAGTTAACGTCACATTTGGCGACACAAAATCAAGCTGACGACAAAGAGGTTCGAGCACACAACGGTAAAGATATTTTTGTTAAAGAGGGCGCACCAAAAAATAAAAGTATCAGCGCGCGTATTAGCCACCAGAATAAAGCGAAAGATATTGTAGTGAACCTGCTTACTAAGCAGGGTATTCCTAAAGATGTTGCGAAGCTCATGCTGAAAAATGTGTTGAACGGTGAAAACAAGTTAACGCTTGGGAGCCTGAAAAATCTTGAGAGATTGTCGTCTGGTCCTAGCTCAAATTGGCCCACTGCACAAACGGCAGCCTCTTCTTCCAAAACCAATAAAGCCTCATCGAGTGTCGCGCTTATCAACGAACATAAAGCCAACCTTCAAAAGCTTGGTGATTTTGCCTGTACGGACTTAAATACGTTCGGTGTTAAGGGGTCACAGTTTTATGAAACAAAAGGAAAGCCACGACTAAAAGAGCTTCACGCGGATCAAGCGCGAATCATGCAAGATCACAGAGCGACGATGTCCGCAAACGGAGTTCAAGCTGCAGCACAAAGAGGAACCGCACCGCAATTAAGCACTCTACAGAACATTGCTAAGGCAGTACAAACCGCGAAAGCCGGCTGCTGTACTACATTTGCCTTTGCTGCCGCCGCTGAGATGATTCAAGGCATGTCAGGAACACCTGAAAGTGAACCCAAAGTAGAAGTGGTTGCGTTTAAAAAGGGTCATTCAGGTACACACCTTTATGTACTGGTTGGTCGACAAGAGGGGAGCGACATAAAAGATCCATCAACGTGGAGTAAGGATGTGAAAATTGTTGACCCGTGGGCGACATCTGCATTCGGTGCACCAATGTTTGGAGATGCACAACGACCACCTGTTTCGAATATGTTCCCGCCAACAGAAGTCATTTTTGATAGCCATAAACTGGGTTAGTCAATCTGCAAAAGAAGTGAGCAAATACACCATGCTAAGCATCTAACCTTTATTGAAAGAGCAGCCCTGAGCTGCTCTTTTTTATTACTCTGGAAACTCGTTTTTAGAGCGAGATTTCTGCGGAAAACCTCACAATGCAGGCGAAAAAGTGACAAAAATAAAGCCATTACCGACATCGTTCAATCTGCAATCGTTGTTCAATAGAGTTATTGAAACAAAAGGAAAAAGTTATGAACACGATTCAACAACTGCTCTTGGAGTTTTGCCAACTCAATGAGTTGCCCGAACTGAATTTTGAAGAAAATGAACGTTGTCAGCTACTGGTCGATGATCGCTACATGTTGTATTTCATCGCGACAGATACGGATGATTTGATGTTGTCTGTAACGTTCGGAGGGTTAGAAAAATCCGGTGAACAACGACTAAAAGGTTTAGAGCTTCTTGCTCATGCTAACTATCAAGGAATAGGTAGTGGCAGCCTCGCACTTGCTTTGGCTCCAAACGGTCGACAGCTTGTCTTAGCAGGACGTAAACCCGTTGAGCATCTAAATACGACGAACCTTACCGCTTGGTTTCACGAAGTTATTGAACAGGCCGAGCT
>NZ_JADDYG010000099.1:14235-15109 GCF_015163535.1 Vibrio sp. OPT46
TGGTAGTGGCAACCTCGCACTTGCTTTAGCTCCAAATGGTCGACAGCTTGTCTTAGCAGGACGTAAACCCGTTGAGCATCTAAATACGACGAACCTTACCGCTTGGTTTCACGAAGTTATTGAACAGGCCGAGCTGTGGCAAGCGCGTTTCGCAATGTTGGATCAAGCGATTCCAACCACCTCTAATCATGAACAAGCTCATGTTCAATCACTTCGTGTGTAGGAGAGAAAAATGGTTAATACAACACAAAAAATCAGCCAAAGCCCAGTACCTGATCTAGAACAGTTTCGTGCAGTTGCTGCGCAAAAAGATGATCGAGTGATCAGTAAAAGAGGTGAAGTAAAAGAACCTTCCACATTCCACAAAGGTCATAAGTTTGCTTCTATTCACGAAGGCGTATTGAGAAGCAAATACACTAAGTTTTTCCAAGAAAACATCAAAACTC
Organism: Vibrio sp. OPT46; assembly: GCF_015163535.1. NCBI lineage: Bacteria > Pseudomonadati > Pseudomonadota > Gammaproteobacteria > Vibrionales > Vibrionaceae > Vibrio > Vibrio sp. OPT46. Next base: position 14,682 of record NZ_JADDYG010000099.1, read on the forward strand.
ACCTTGATTTAAAGCAGGCGCTACTTAAGCAAGAAAAACCTGAGGTTGCGCTGTTGGCTTACTCCCTAGTGAGTCCTTCAGGCTATCGCGGTGAGCCACTTACTGAGCGTAAAATCTTAGAAGTTGTCAGCCTATTGGATGAAATAAAAGTGAGCAGCGATACGTACCAGCAGCTTAAAAATACGTTTGATGCGATCAGCAAAGATCCGCGTATGCAGGTGAGTTTAGAAGCCCAGTATCCAGGAAAAATGGATGGCTTCGCTGCTGAACTGCTGCAGATGGGCAAAGAAAAGCTAAAAGGTTCTGGTGTGAACGCCGTTATTAACTTGGCATTACCTGGCGTTGGCTTATTGATTTCTACAGGTAGAGAGTTGCACAAAGCGGCCGTAAATGGTGATGCTGAGGCTTACCATCATCAGTTAGAACAA
>NZ_JADDYG010000099.1:15119-17671 GCF_015163535.1 Vibrio sp. OPT46
GCAGGTGAGTTTAGAAGCCCAGTATCCAGGAAAAATGGATGGCTTCGCTGCTGAACTGTTACAGATGGGCAAAGAAAAGCTAAAAGGTTCTGGTGTGAACGCCGTTATTAACTTGGCATTACCTGGCGTTGGCTTATTGATTTCTACAGGTCGAGAGTTGCACAAAGCGGCCGTAAATGGTGATGCTGAGGCTTACCATCATCAGTTAGAACAAATTTCACAGCTGCCAGGGCGAGATCAACGTCTTTCTATGCCGATGCAGCAAACCTTGGCTCAAGGTCATGCGATACTGTCGGCTGAAGGTGGCATTGGAGCTACGTTAGGTATGGCGACGGGGAGCCTGGGCACGTTCGGTGTTAGCTCTGTAGCAACGGTGGGCGTCACACCGATAGCAAAAGAGGCAATCGGTTCTGCGGCAACGACTGCTATCATGAGCGGCGGTGGTTTTGTGGCGAACCAAGCTGGGGCATACGGGTTAAATACGGAAGTAAAAGAGCAACTTATGCAAGGTGAAATGTCTGGTGTTTTACCTAGACTTGAAGTTTCCAATGCAAAAGGAGACTTTACCTTCAGTATGCAAGATCCGGCTTCTGTCCGTGCATTAATGGCGTACCTTGGTCCTAAGGAGAATACTGCAATGACTTCTCCTCAAGCGCCTAAAGAGGCACAAGAGATGGAAGCCGCTCGATTAACACTGAAAAAGATGTTGGGTTCAGAGCCAAGTGAGCACTTGGTTCCTGACGTAGACTCTATCTTGAAGCTAAGCCCAGAGGATGCACCAAGTAAAACCGAGTCTATTGCTAACGGGGCGTTTAAAAAACTGTTAGGAGAAGATTGGGATTGGCTCATGCCAGCTGTTCGAGCGATTGATAAAGGGGAAGCAAGTAAAATCAACGAAAAGCTAACCTACAAGCTCCCCCTAGATGCAGCAAACGGACGAGTTTATCTTGATAAATGCCCAAACCTGAGTGACGTCCAGTTAGATGCGCTAGAAAAATTAGGCTCACCAAGTCAATTGCGATTGATGTACTTGGCAGAAGGCTGGGTGTAATTTCAAATGGTAAAGTAGGGAGTAGGTGCCGCTCCTTACTTTATCTACCGTCAGCGTTCCTTTTTGGGGCTGGCTCATGTCCATTGAATTTAACTTTTCGACTGAAGAAACAAACACACAAGTGTCAACGTTATACCAACCCAACCAATGAAAGAAATTTCTTCCCCAACAATCGCAACTGCTAGTGCTGCTGCGATAACAGGTTCAAATAGCGTGAGTATGCTAGCTCCACTGGCTGTAACAAACCGTAGCCCAAACCCAAAAGCGACGTAACCTAACCCCATTGGAATCAAGGCCATGTAGAGCATGACCGTCGTATTAGTTGATGATGCAAATAGATTATCGCCCGTGATGAAAAGTGTTGGTAGAAGCAAAACTCCACCAATACCAAAAACACTTCCCATGGCCGTTTGCGATTCAATGCCGTGGTCAATCATAGCCTTTACTCCCCATGAGTAAATGGCGTACGTCAGACCTGCCAATAGGCCAAGTAATACACCCCAATGCTTCATATCCTGATCAAATAAGCTATTTGCGGATGACTCAGAAGCCAGCAACAAAGTAATGCCAATGACCCCGATTGCGAAACTCATCATCCAGCGCTTGGTTATGGTCTGATTTCGGCTAAAGAGACACTCTAACAAAGCAGAAAAGAAAGGTGCAGTGGAGATAGAAACAACCGTACCAATAGCCACACCGGCGAATCGCATTGATGAATAAAAAGCCAGTGGGTAGGTGGCTAAGGCGATAATACTAACCAGTAACGTTTTCTTCTTATGTACGACTTTTCGAAAACCTCTCTTCAGTGACTTCGCAGACAGACATGCTTGCATAAATCCACCAATACCCATAGAAAATGCGCCAATGGCGAGAGCACTGACATCCGGTGCCAAGCTGGCAGCGGTGCCCGTCGTTCCCCACAGGGTTGAAGCAAAAAGTATGGATAAAGTTCCTAATTGATAGTCGGTGAAATGTTTTTTTAACACTGTAATTTCTACCTAGTGAATGGCTGTTTTAGGGTAGAAAGAATAAAAGAAAGCGATAGAGATTTTTGTGCTGAAAAGACGGAATACTTGTTCCAGAAGACTATTTTAGTGACTATCGGGAAAACTCTCTAGGAGACATACCAAAATGCATTGAAAACCGTCGACTAAACGCGGAAAGGTCACTATAGCCAACTCGTTCAGCTATCAACTGAACTGGAAGGTCTGTATGAGTCAGTAGTGCTTTGGCTTTTTCCATACGTTGTAGTGTAATGTACTTATGGACGCTCACTTTTAGCTGCTCTTTAAAAAGCTTTTTAAACTGCGTCGGACTCAAGCAAGCGGCATTCGCTAATGAGGCAATGGTGAGTGGCTGATCAAGCTGCTCCGCGAGCACAACCTGTACATCTCGAATACGCAAATCCACGGAGCGAGACCGCTTTTGCTGCTCCAGCAACAGATAGAAGGTTGCAACCATTGAGTTTTCAATTTCATCATTAACCTGATACTCAAGTTGC
>NZ_JADDYG010000099.1:17681-23856 GCF_015163535.1 Vibrio sp. OPT46
GGCGATCACAACCTGTACATCTCGAATACGCGAATCCACGGAGCGAGACCGCTTTTGCTGCTCCAGCAACAGATAGAAGGTTGCAACCATTGAGTTTTCAATTTCATCATTAACCTGATACTCAAGTTGCTTTTCGACAAACTGGATAAAGCTCAGTAGAGGCGGGCTAATCGAAAACACAGCCACACTACTATCCATCAAATGAGTGGGCAAAGTGGTCATATCCGCAACAATAAAGCGTGATGACTCTTCGGCATTAAAACCGTGAGCACAACTTTTGGGGATGACTATGCAGTCGCCAACCGCCACCTTTCCGACATAACTATCCATATCAATCTGTATGTTGCCCTGGAGAGGAAGCACGAGTTGATGATAATCACTATGAGTATGTCGGCTCATACGTTTCGTGTAGGAGCGAATGCTTAAGCTAGATTTCATAAAAACAACATACAGTTAAAGGATACCGCATTATAGCGTTGAAAGTATCGAGGTTGAAAGCTGGGTAGTTGTAAGCGCAGATCTTGAATGGGATGTGGTTTGTTAGTCCGCCTCGGACTCTAACGAAGCCAACCAACGAAGCACTTCCGCAGTTGCCTCAATAAGATCGCTTGGGATGTACTGGTCGACGTTACCGTCGGCGTATAGTGCACGAGCAAGAGGGACTTTTTGCATCACAGGCACGCCTTCCTCTTTAGCGATTGCGACCATACGTTTGGCTACCGCATCGGTTTCCATCAAAGTGATGACGGGCAGGGGCGTTTCGCCTTTCTTGTAATAAAGGCCAACCGCGATATGTGTTGGGTTTGTAACTAATACATTAGAACGTTTAACGTTTTCGCGTTGATTGGAGGCTTGTAGCTCTTGGTGCAACTGACGACGTTTGCTTTTTATTTCTGGACTGCCTTCCATCTCTTTGTATTCGCGTTTCACTTCGTCCTTGCTCATTTTGAGCTTTTTCGTGTGATCAAATTTCTGGTACGCAAAATCTGCGGCAGCGATGACGATGAAGCCTACCGAAGAGATAATCATTAATTGTTTAATCATGACGCCAGTAATGGTCGGGACACATTCTAGCCCACAAGTTGGAATTTGCATTAAAGCGTTGATGTTACCGCGTAATGTCACCCAGATAATGCAGGAAAGAAGAGAGACTTTAAGGATCGACTTGATAAACTCAATCACACTCTTAAGGGAAAAAATGCGTTTGGCCCCTTCGACGGGATTGATCTTTTTGATGTCGGGTTTAACGGATTCACCACTAAATAGGAATCCGAACTGCCCCATATTGGAAAAGATGGCGACGAGTGCAGCAACCAGAATAATCGGAGCGAGTAGATAGGCAATTTCTTTTGCGATGGCGATAGCGACATCGACTAGCGCATCTTGGAAACCCTGATAAGCAAGCTTACTTGGTAGTAGAATAAGCGCTGAGATGTGCGACATGTAATAATCGGCGAACGCAAACAGTACAATTATGAGCGCCAAAATTAATGCAGACGATACGATTTCTTGGCTTTTGGCAACCTGACCTTTCTGCCGAGCATCGCGTAACTTTTTTGCGGTGGGTTGCTCTGTTTTTTCTGCACTCATAAAGAATCCTAAGCGTTATTGCCAAATGGTATTGAGTTGTTCTGCGAATCGGGTAATGCCGTAAAACTGTACTTCAAAGTGATCCATCATTATTCCGAGATACACGATCAGTAAAACACTCGCGATGGCACTTTTTATTGGCATGGCAAGGAAAAAAACATTCAATTGCGGTGCAAAACGACTGATAAGCGCCAGACCAAACTCAGCAAGAAACATTGCCAACACTAGTGGAGCGGACATCAACACACCAAGCCACATAAGCTGTTCAAATTGCGCGTAGAAGAAGCTCACCCATGCGTCGCTAACGGTTGGGAAAAAGTCCACGATCGGCCAAGATGTATAGCTTTTGAATAACGCATAGATAAAAGTGACAAAGCCCCCGCCAGAGAAGAACAGGGTAATCAACGTTTGGGTCAGCAACACGGCTGTTGGTGTGGATTGTGAGCCTAGCGTTGGGTTAAACATACTTGCCATGGCAGCACCACGTTGGTTGTCGACCAGAAAACCGGCCGCTTCTATCGCCCAAAAGGGGATAGCAGCAACAAACCCTATCAATAGCCCAATTAATACCTCCTTACCCAAAATCACTATCAGCCAAATGCCGTCGGTTTCTGCGGGCAAGCTTTGCTGATTAATCATCGGAAATATAAACAGTGCGAGTGAGCAAAGCACACCATTTCTCACCATGGTGCCGCCTAACATTTGCTTGCTCAAAATAGGCAAAAAGATGAAGCATGCCATTAACCTAGGTAACGTCAGGCTGTACAAAAATAAAGCCTGGTGTAAGTCGTGATAACTCATCGTATTTGAGGAATTTTATCCATAGCAAGCGAGGCGAAGGCGTGGAGCTCTGCCCCTAGCCATTGCGTTGTGACGAACAGTGTAATAATGACCGCGATAAGCTTGACCACAAAGCCTAACGTTTGTTCTTGGACCTGAGTTAACGCCTGAATAAGCGACACCAATGTACCAACCAATGCTGCGACTAAAATCGGCGGTAATGACAAGTACAACACTAGGGTTAATGCTTGAGTCGTGAAATGAATGATTTCAGCAGAATGCATACTTTCTCCGTGATTAACCGTAACTCAACACTAAGCCGTGGGTGAGCTTTGTCCAGCCGTCAAGCAAGACAAAAAGCAACAATTTGAAGGGGAGGGAAATCGTCATTGGCGATACCATCATCATCCCCATCGCGAGTAGGATATTCGACACAATTAGGTCAATAGCGATGAACGGTAAGTACAACAGAAAGCCAATTTCAAAAGCGCGAGTAAGCTCGCTGACGGTAAATGCGGGCAGTAAGAGCAATAAGCTGTCCGACTCTAAACGGTCTACGTACTTCTGTGGCCACAATGTACGTGCAGCATCAGTGAAGAATATGGCTTCGGTTTCCCGAATATGCTTTTTCAAAAATTCTCGATAAGGCTGTAAACCGCTTTCAATGAGGCCTTCTACACTTGCAGAATCTTCAAGGGAGATATCATGCTGCTTTACGTAGTCGTAGGTTTCAAACCCGACGGGAGCCATGATGAAAATTGACAGAATGATAGCCAATCCGTAAAGCGCCATATTCGGCGGAATTTGCTGTACACCGAGAGCGTTACGCAGCAGTGAGAATACAACGGCGAGTTTCACAAACGACGTCGCCATCATGGCGATAAATGGGATCAGTGCCAGCAGTGCTAAGCTGACGATGAGATTGAGCTCGTCGGGTAACTGGATCATGCTGGCTCCTGCGTGCCACCGAACAGCTCCAGTACGCGCACACCTAAATGTTCGTTAACATTAACCAGTTCACACTCACCAATGATTTTGCCGTTGGCACGCAATGTTACCGGCTTAGATACAGGCTGGTTTAGCTCGAATACGTACCCTGGCTGAAGCTGGTTAAGCTGCTCTAGCGTGATGGTTTGATGGCCGATATCAAACGTGAGTTCCACAGGCAGTTGCTGGTGGTCGGTTAACATTTCTGAAGTGTTTACGTCATTCATATTGGTTTCTTTTTCAATAATGTGAAGAGTTTGGTCATCTAGCTGGCAGCGCCAGAGATTCTGGTTAGATACTTGAAAAATGGCTTGTTGCTTGGCGATGTAACCATCGTCAAAAAAGATGACATCTCCCAGCTCGAGCGAATTAAATTCGCTTAACGTCAAATGGGTCCTTCCAAGACTTAACCACACAGGTAAAGCGAGGTGTCGAGCTTGTAGAGCAGCGCTGTTTGGTAGCGCATCCAACAACACGTCTGATCCTTCGCTAACCCACAAACAAAGAGAGCCGTTAGGCTTATTGAGGGTTAACATTAAAGTATGCTCTTGGGCCTGGCTCGCCTCTAACGGCTGTAGTTGACTAAGAATGGGTAACTGACCAAATAGCGCTTTGATTGCCTCACTATGCGGTTCTATCTGTGAGCTCAAAAGTGCTAACTGGAGGGAGTTAGGCAGGGACTCAAACGCAGTAGCATTTAAGGTCGATTTCAGCCAATGTTGGAGCTGCGCACGAGAAAAGTCTACTTGTAGGGTTTGCCCTCCAATCAACGTGGTTAAACGGAACCCTTCAAATGAAGGGATTTGAGCAACAGTAATCGATACGCTCTGACCATCAGTCCCTTGGAAGTGGCACTGTTTAGCACAAAGTTGATTGCTGAGCGCGATACTTTCTGCATCCACTTTGGGTATTATTAACGGCGTCATAGGTCATTCTCCGCTTGCCATTCTTCATACACGCTGCGTTGTTGGCGTGAGTGTTGTTGTTCATGTTGTTGTTGATCGAGCTGTTGAGTTTGTTCGCTGATCGCTAAGCGAAGTGGCTGCTCACCGCCGAATCGGTTTAGCCGTTCAGCAAGATCTTGTCTAGCTTGCTGGCTAATAATGGAAAGGGCATGCTCTTGTCGAATCGTCACGCTATACCCTTGAGCGTCCAACTTTATGTGGATTTCACCACCTTTTAATTGCCCTTCACTTAGAAACAGCCGAACCTCTTTGTTGTCCGATGCGGTTGGTAGAGCAACATAGATTTTGTCCACCAATTGCTGGAGTAATTGGTTTACGTCTCGCGTTGGGCTTGGTTGAGCCTGCGAAGCAACACTTTTTAGGATGACATCGCCTTGTGTTACCGCACTTGCAAAGGGTTGAGAAGGCACTTTTTCTTCATCCGTTTTAACGGCGACTAGTGCGCTTTTCGTCACGATTTTTTCAAGAGGCTTGGTTTCAGGCAGGCCACCAGTTTGGTCTGATCGTTTGCCTGTATTCTGTAGCGGCGGAGTTGCACGCTTATTGTGCGTTTTTTCAGTTTGCTTTTTCGTTAAGCCAACAATGTTAATCCCATATTGAGCGAGCTCTGTCTCTGTCGCACTTTGGGGAAGCAAGCCAGATTCAAGCGTAGAGAGACAATCCGGCGAGGTATGTTTATCCATCGGCGTCGGTTTATCATCTTTCAAATGAGCTTGAAAGTGAGGATCAACACGCTCGGTAGAAGGGGAGCTTAGAACTGTGTCGCCATCGCTTTTTCCATCATTTTTAAGCAATTTATTGTTTTCGCTAATTATTTCTTCGCTATTTGCTGCGTCGTCTTGCGGTTTCTCTATATCTCTCTTAGTGACGACGTCACTTTTACCTTTTAAAGTGGAGGTGTTTTTGTCAGCGTTGGCTTCTTGGTTCGATGAGTTAGGTTTCTTATCTAGACCTTGAGATGTCTTATGCCTTAGCGGTATGTCTTCTTCGCCAGTATGATTCTTTTGGGGATTCGCAACGATAGACTCCTTTCCCTTGCTAGGCTTCTTCGTCATTGCATGCTCGAATTGTGATTGAAGCTCGGCCTCCTTCTCGAGAGGCACTTGTTCCGGCGTTGATTTGTGCAGCGTATTCGATGTTTCAGTTGTTGGGGTAATGCGCATAGTGAACCTTTAGATAATGTCGACAGTGCGAAACTCTTCCTGTTCGAGTTCTTCTTGGTATTGCCTTTCTCGCGATTTTTCCGCGACTTCTTGTTGCTGCAACTGAACGAATTTTTCTTTGGTTTTATGGGCTTGTCGCGCCTCTTTTTGCTTTTCTTTAAGTGCCGAGCGTTCGATTTCAAGCGCTTTTTTTGACTCGGCCACACGTTGTTTAAGTTCGGCTTCTCTCTCTCTTAACAACGCGATTTCTTGTCTTAATGTTTCCAGCTCTTTGAGAACGAGCGTTTGTTGTTTTGCTTTAGCAAAACGTCGCTCTTCTTCTTCCTGGCGCCAAACGTGATAGTCCGCGACAGAACGTTCGGCCTTTTGAACCTGTGCTGCGGCGTTTGACACTCGGTATTCTTGACGCTTGACGGCTTTATCCGCACGGTCAGCGCGAATTTTTTTGATTTCTAATAAACGTTCTATCATTGTTTCGCCATCCCTTTAAGTTGAGCGATAGCGCCATCAAGATCGCTTGGTTCATGAGTGCCTTGGCGTAAAAAGGCGCGTATATCATCACTTTGTGCAATGGCCATATCTGCTAGGCTATCTGCGCCATGTTGGTATTCGCCAATTTTGATTAGCAGCTCAACTTCTTCATACTTAGCTAACATTTCGCGAATATGAGCAGCAGACGCCTGATGATCG
>NZ_JADDYG010000099.1:23866-39510 GCF_015163535.1 Vibrio sp. OPT46
CGTATATCATCACTTTGTGCAATGGCCAAATCCGCTCGGCTATCTGCGCCATGTTGGTATTCGCCAATTTTTATTAGCAGTTCAACTTCTTCATACTTAGCTAACATTTCGCGAATATGAGCAGCAGACGCCTGATGATCGGATTCAACGATTTGATTCATCACTCGGCTTGCTGACCGAAGTACATCAATCGCAGGGTAATGGTTCATTGCGGCAAGTTTACGCGAGAGAATGATGTGCCCATCTAAAATGGAGCGAGTTTCATCCGCGACAGGCTCTGTCATGTCGTCACCTTCCACCAACACGGTGTACAGTGCTGTAATTGATCCTTTGTCTGATTGTCCAGCTCGTTCCATCAGCTTTGGCAAAGCGGCAAAAACGGAAGGCGGATAGCCACGTCGTGTTGGTGGCTCGCCTGCGGCTAGTCCAATCTCCCTCTGTGCGCGGGCGAAACGCGTTACAGAATCCATCAGCAGTAGCACGCGTTTACCTTGGTCACGAAAATATTCTGCGATAGAAGTGGCAACAAAAGCGGCTTTGGCGCGCTCCATTGCTGGGCGATCAGAGGTAGCGACCACTAAAACCGATTTGGCCATTCCTTCTTCGCCTAGGTCATGCTCAATAAACTCGCGCACTTCGCGTCCGCGTTCACCAATTAAGGCGAGAACGGTCACGTCAACTTCTGCGGAGCGAATCAGTTTTGCCAGTAGGGTACTTTTACCCCCGCCAGCCGCTGCAAAAATACCCATGCGCTGACCTTCACCACAGGTCAGTAGCCCATCAATGGATCGAACGCCAAGAGAGATTGGCTTTTCAATCAGTTTACGTTGCATTGGTGGTGGCGCATCGCGATAAACAGGATACCAAGCACTTGGTTCCTGACTTTGCGTACCATCGAAAGGACGCCCAAGCCCGTCAAGCGTTGTACCTAACAGGTGGTCGCCAACACCCACTTCGTGCATTTTGCCCATTGGGCTTACTTCTGTATTTGAGGAAATCCCAAACATATTTCCTAATGGGGTGAGCAGAGCGTGATGCTGCTGGAAGCCAACCACTTCCGCTAACAAAGACAGAGTTTGATCGGGATTACGCAACTCACACAGTTCACCTACACGAACGCCAGGGACGACAGCTTTGATAATGGTGCCGGTGACTTGTGTAACGCGCCCGCGAATTTGGATCAAACGCGTGTGTTTAATCGCAGATTGTTGGATATCAGTGATGTATGAGAAATCGTTCAAGGTAAAAATATGCGCAATGATTGATGCTGAGAGGATAGAAAGTATAAGAATCAATTTATAGTGAATATCAGTCGGGAGTTTTTAGAAAACTGAAAGCGCACTAAAAAAACACGTCTGATTTTGACAGCTTCAACAAAGCGCACTTCCTATAATTCGCCTGTATTGTGCGGAAGGAGTGCAAGTGAATGAGTATTATCAACAATCATATCGCAACAAATCCAAAGTTTGATGCGTCTATCCAAAACGGGTTGGAATCGTCTCGTCCCGACGTTTCACAAAAAGGCAATTATCGCGGTGAAACCGTCCGTGTTCACAATGCCACACAATCACTTTTTGATGCGATGGAAGAACTCACTTCACTCGGTTCCGAAAAAGCAGAGAAAGATCTGACCAAGCGCAAAGTGAAAGACAGTGGTGTTCGAGTTAATGAAGCACATGAACTCGTTTCGGACTACTTAAGAAAAGTCCCTGATCTTGAAAAGAATCAAAAAATCAAAGATTTGGCTACAAAAATGGCGGGAGGAAATATCTCGACCATCGCGCAATTACAAGCCTACTTGAATGGGTTTTCCGATGAGAAAAGCCATCAATACCTAGCCCTAAAAGCCGTTAAAAAGTTTTTGAGTGCGAGTCCAGAAAGTAAACACCTACTAGCGCTGATTGACCAAGCACTTCTAAGAATCGAGCAAAACCCAGATACATGGTCTCAAATTGATACGGAAATCCGTGTCTCAAATTTTGCTGATGAATACAGCCAAGAGCAAGAGTTTAGCTCTTTGCATCAGCTGCGCGGCTTCTACCGCGATACCGTTCATAGTTATCAAGGGCTCGGCGCGGCTTATCAAGATGTTGTGGCGCGCTTTGGTGAGCAGGAGGTATCGACCGCTGTTGACTTTATGCTGCAAGGCATGAGTGCAGATCTTAGTGTTCAAGGTAGCAGTATCGATTCGGTTAAGTTGAAGTGGTTGATGTCCGATATGCAAAAACTCAAAACTCTAAATACGTTGCAAGATCGTGTGAGTCAGCTGTTCCAAATGTTTAAACCGGAAAGGACGAATTATGGCTTATCAAGTTTCTAATTTGATGGCTGATGTGATTGCGTTGGTAGAGCAGCGATGGGTAAGCAGTGATGAGATATGGAAAGTCGCCAACGCAATGGAATTGACGGCGGTAGAACAAAAAATCGATTTTTTTCGAGAGTTCCATAAGTTAGTTCGCGCAATCCCAATTGACGTATTCGCCGATGAAGAACAACGACAGAATTTAATCCAAGCGGTACAAAAGGCGCTAGACGAAGCCATTGATATAGAAGAAGAGGAAGCGTGGGAAGATGAGTTGGATTGATGCATCCGTCGATGAATTTTGCCGAGGAATGGGGCTCGATGCCGTCGATTTCTCATCAGCTGGACGGGTGCAGCTGGATTTTGAGCAAAGTGGTACGCTGCATATTGAGCGACAGGGTGAGCAGTTATTCTTGATGTTGTCTCGAGCGTTATCTTGGCATCAAACCAGTGACATTATTCAAAGTGCACTGTGTTTGTGTCATGCCGATCAAGGCTGGCCTTTCGAAATTAAAACCGGCTTGTTAGATGAACAAACTCTGGTTTTTTCAGCAAGGCTAAAAGGAGAAGAAGTAACACTTCCGACCTTAGAGCAAGCGTTTACGCTTTTGGCTCGTCTACATAACGATGTGGCAGGCTCATGACTCGAGTCAGCACTTTAAACGTAGGCATCGAAGCCTTTACGCATGTTACTCATAGTGAAGTTAAGGCCGATTTCCCAGAGCGATTTCAATTGCTTCCTGATGGTCAGGCGGTCGCTACACATTTAGAGAAGCTCTATGATCTCAGGCCTTCAGACCAATATCTCATCGCGTTAACTAAGCCCAAGCTGCTGCACTCAGAGTTGTTGCGTCCAGAAAAATACCGTCAACAATTTGATGAAACGTTAGCTCAGCTGCAAGTTCTTGCACAGGATTCAGGCTCCGCTTCTTTTATCAAAGCATCTGAAACGCTACAAAGTACGCAACTAGATCAGCGTTACCTCACTATGGCGCTCAATCTCCTTATTCAGGTCTAACCAACATGTTGAGATCCAAAGACATTGAACTCTTACTTGTTCACGCTGCGCTACAAGTTCAATACCAAAAGCCAGAGCATGCCATTTCTATTCTCGATGCGGTTCTAGAAATAGAACCGCATCACAAAGAGGCGATGCAAACACTTGCTGTGGCGTGTTTACAAAGTGGTCGATATACCCGGACGATTGAGGTGTGTGAGCACTTATTAAAATCCGACCTTCATCCTGACTCGGCAGGACTCTGGTTTTGTTTAAGCCAAGCGCGTTGGAAACAAAATGACGTCGATGGGGCACGCCAAGCGCACCGACGCTATCTGCAATCTTTAAATAGTGAATCACATGAATAAGTTGATCGATATTCTAAACAAAGTAGGGCAACGCAAAGACATTATGCTTGCGGTGATGTTACTCGCGATCGTCTTTATGATGATATTGCCACTTCCTACCGCACTGGTGGATGTGCTGATTGGCACCAACATGAGCATTGCGGTGGTGCTGCTTATGTTAGCGATTTACATCACCACGCCACTTGAGTTCTCTGCATTTCCTGCGGTGCTATTGATCACGACATTGTTTCGTCTGTCTTTATCTATCACGACAACCCGCTTGATCTTGCTACAAGGCGATGCTGGTCAAATCGTTTATACATTCGGTAACTTCGTTGTGGGCGGTAACTTAGTGGTCGGTATTGTTGTGTTCCTGATCATTACCATTGTTCAGTTTATGGTGATCACCAAAGGCTCAGAGAGGGTAGCAGAAGTTAGTGCGCGCTTCTCACTCGATGCGATGCCTGGTAAGCAGATGAGTATTGACGGTGACATGCGTGCCGGAGTAATTGACGTACACGAAGCTAGGCACCGACGATCACTGATTGAAAAAGAAAGCCAAATGTATGGCTCGATGGATGGCGCGATGAAGTTCGTTAAAGGCGACTCCATTGCGGGTCTGGTCATCATTGTGGTCAACATCTTAGGTGGCGTCACGATCGGGGTAACGCAAAAAGGCATGAGTGCTTCTGAAGCACTTGAGTTATTTGCGATTTTGACCGTTGGCGATGGTTTAGTATCGCAGATCCCGGCACTCTTTATCGCGATTACCGCCGGTATTATCGTGACGCGTGTTTCTCATGAAGATTCTTCTGATCTTGGGTCGGACATTGGTGGGCAGGTCATTGCTCAGCCACGTGCGCTTCTTATTGGTGGTGTGCTTTTGGTGCTGTTCGCACTCATCCCTGGGTTTCCAAAAATCACTTTTTTGGTCTTGGCCGCCGTGGTTGGTGGTGGTGGTTTCTTCCTTTTCTATCAACAGAAAAAACAAGCGGAATCAGATAGCACCGACTTATCAAGCTTTGTTTCGCAAGGGGCCGGTTCGCCAGCAGCGAAGCCAAGCAAACCTACGCCTTCTAGAAACAGTAAAGGTAAGTTAGGTGAGCAAGAAGAGTTCGCCATGACGGTCCCGCTGTTGATTGATCTTGACGCGAGCCTTCAGGAAAGCTTGGAAGCGGTCGCATTAAATGAAGAGCTAGCAAGGGTTAGACGCGCACTATATCTCGACCTAGGCGTGCCTTTCCCAGGCATCCACCTGCGCTTTAACGAGGGGATGCAAAATGGCGAGTACTTAATTCAGTTACAAGAAGTCCCGGTTGCACGAGGACGAATTGTTAAAGATCAACTCTTGGTGACAGAAGGGAATGAACAGATCGATTTATTAGGCGTGCCTTATGAGCAAGATGAAGATTTTCTACCCGGTATTTCTAGCATTTGGGTGGCACAGAGTTATGAGCAAAAACTCGTAGCCAGTCATGTCGGTTTTCTCACACCCGACAGGATTTTAACGTACCACTTGTCTCATGTTCTTAAGGAGTACGCACAAGACTTTATTGGTATTCAGGAGACGCGTTATCTGTTGGAGCAGATGGAAGGCAGTTATTCGGAGCTAGTCAAAGAGGCCCAGCGTATTGTTCCGTTGCAAAAAATGACGGAAATCTTGCAACGCTTGGTTTCTGAAGACATTTCTATCCGAAACCTTCGCGTGATCTTGGAAGCGATGGTTGAGTGGGGCCAAAAAGAGAAAGATGTTGTACAGCTGACGGAGTACATTCGTTCCAGCTTAAAACGTTACATTTGCTACAAATACGCGAGCGGACAAAACATGTTGCCCGCTTACTTATTGGATCAAAGTCTCGAAGACACAATACGCAGCGGTATTCGTCAAACCTCAGCAGGGAGTTACTTGGCGTTAGACCCGTCAGTAACGCAACAATTTGTCAGTGATGTGAAACAGACCATTGGTGACTTAAGCCGCATGCCGAATAAACCTGTGCTAGTTGTGTCTATGGATGTACGCCGATATGTGCGAAAGCTTATTGAATCGGAATACTACGATCTGCCCGTTTTGTCATTTCAAGAACTAACCCAGCAAATCAATATTCAGCCACTTGGAAGGGTGGGGATGTAATGAAAACAAAACTAATACTCTCGCTGGCGCAAGCGGGGATCGAAGTGACGCCATACTTTTGGCAACAAAGTGAAATTCAACTTGGTTATCGAATTGAAGTTGAGGGCTTAGAGCTCGTTTTTCGGGTGGAGGACGGTGAAATCATCATCGTTCTTCTGAAACGCGTTCGTCCAAAATTGGGGTTGAGTAACCCCTTTGCCGGCTTATTTCTTTTGGCTGAACATGCCATTCAACTTTATCCCTCCGATTGGGTCATTCGCGGCAACGTCGATGTGTTACGTGGTAGCAACATGAGCAGCCAGCGATTGGCACAATTCTATCTAAAAGCATGCGGTGCAAGCCATGATGAGCTAGACGACTGGTACTGTTTACGTCTAGCAGATTATAGACCTTTGAAAAAGTTGAAAAAGTAAAAACTCACGACTGTTACTGACAGCACCGATGAGATGACCCGCTTTAAGATAGGAATCAAGATGAAGCAACCGTTTACCGATGCGATTGAGAACGCTGAGCTTGCCATTAGAAAAGCTGAAGACAGAACCGATATTTTTAACGAGCTATTGGAAGGCTTAGGTGTTGGTCCTGTTGCGGGGGATGTTTTACTTGGCGGCATAAAAGCGCCAGTAGATACCATGAAACGTGCAGAGCAAGAGCTAATAGACGAAGTCCAGCGCCGCCGGCAACAACAAACTCAGCTACAAGGTACGTCAGGTAAACGCAGAAAGCGTCCCACAGTGATGCGCGGCATGATGATTTAGAGGTTTGGAAATGACGAATATGAAAACGACTGGCTCTACGACAGGAGCAACAGACACAGCTGCGAGTAGTGCACCATTACCCACTTTCCAACAAAACTTGATAGAGGCATTTACCCCTGTACTGGGTGAAGCAGAGACTCAGCAACTTGCCTCTCTAATCTCTTCATTGCCAACTATCTCGGGACAAACGGAATCACAAAGCATCGCGCTTTATGTTGATACGCTTGAAAACCTAAAAGCGAAAAATAACGCGTTTGCTGGTATATCATTGACCGACACCGCATCTGTTTGGATAAAGTCGCTACAAAGTGCTAACTCAGATGGCGAATTAACCGCAGCCGAGTTTAATGCTCAAACAAACCAAACGCTATCAAATCAGTTTCAGGCTTGGTTTAGTAAGTTACTGACGGAAAACGTAGATAGCTCGTTATCTACTGAGTTTGTTAGTCAATTCAATTTGGGGACTCAGAGTAACCAAGCGGAGCAGATCGCCAACCTCTCCGAGACAGGTCTGGCTAACGCCACCAAAGAAATTTCTCTTTTTGTTGCAGTGCTTGCTAATCAAATGGGCTCCCGTGAAGTGAGAGATGCTTCTATTTCTTTTCTTCGCAATGCCTTTAGTAGCTTAGGCTCCGTTAATCTCGCGCAACTGAAGAGCTCGGACTTTCTGTTGACTAAAGAGAGTTTCGCTCTTCAAGTCTCAGCTCAATTAAAAAGTAGTTTTCAAGGCATCGGTATTACTTTAAGCACCGATGACGCAAGTGCGCTAGCTAGCAGAATTACCTGGACTCCTGGTATTTCTAAGCAGCAGCTTAAAGAAGCGTTAGATGAAATGGCCGCTCAAGTGAAAGGCCAATATAGCGCAGCTTATGGTGAGGCGAGTGGAACGAACAATCTAAAAGCAGCACTTAATACTGTCATTGGTGGAACTGAGCCTTTGACCCTTTCTAGTCTGTTCGCCAACTTCGCGGTGAGTTTAACAAATATAGAAATCGACGACTTTTACCAGGACAGCGCGATAGCCGATGTCCAAAAGACACAGATAACGGCAGCTCAAGTTAATTTGATCAAAGAAAACACCGAACGAGATATCCGATTACAGTTTGAAAAAATAGTAAAAGGTGAATCTACCGGGGCTTCATTTACTGAGCGATACGAGGCATTGCGCAAGAACTTAGGGGCATTGAAAGAGCGTCTACTCAATATCACCGATAAAGAGAAAGCGGATCGCGAGGTGAGAGCAGAGCACTCTCTAACGGCTCGTGATTTGTTGGCCGTTGTTGAGTCCAGCATTGGAGACCGTTTTGATGAGCAAGTGCTGCTTGCACTAAATGAGCGTCGTGTTAACCGTTTAGAGAAACGTAATGACCAGAAAGAGGCATTAGAGGATCTCACAATACAGCTTAAAGTTTTTGGTGTTGTGCAATCAAAAATTCACTCTACGCAAAGTGTTGATGGGGTTTATAAACCGGGATATCCAGAAAGTAACTTCAAAGCGAGTGACTTTAACTACAGCAATCAAACGGATTTTGAAGCTTCACCTGAGTACAAGTATTTGACGGATAATAAGATAACAAACCATCGAGACTTCCTTCAAACACAAGGTATTACTATCGGTGATGGTGCGTCGTACCAAGACGAAGAGAAGTCGAAAAAACTGTCTAATTTTTCTAGTTCTGTCAGTGCTAAATCCAAGTTGCTTAACGATGAAGTGCAAATCAAAACCACTGAGCTGAACGACACCAGTTCTCAATACAACTCGACCGTTGAAGCGATGAACAAGTTTGTTCAGAAGTACCACAGTATTTTACAAGAAATCCTACGAGCCATTTAAGGATAACCAACCATGACTAAAACAAACGCGACCGATCCATCCCAAATGCAAGCAGAAGAGCTGCTGTCTTTTCTGGAAGAGGGAGGCACGCTAAAAATGTTGCACGATGTGTCTCAGGACACCATCGAACACATTTATGCCGTAGGTTACAACTTTTTCCAATCGGGAAAGATTGAGCAAGCAGCGAAAGTATTTCAATTACTCAGCATGCTTGATCATTATCAGGCGCGATTTTTCATTGGCCTTGGCGCGGCTCGTCAGGAGTTGGGTGAGTATCTGCAGGCAATAGACGCCTACAGCTACGCAGCGCTAGTGGACGTAAATGATCCACGCCCACCTTTTCACTCTGCTGAATGTCACCTTAAACTGGAACAACTGACAGAAGCAGAGAGTGGGTTTTACAGCGCGAAGGAGATGTCTGCCGGAAAATCACAATATGCAGATTTGCATGAGCGTGCAGGCATCATGTTAGAAGCGGTGAGAAATAAAAAGGAGTAATTAGACTATGAGTTCTATTGCACTTGACCGCATCCAGACACAGGTTTATAGCCCTGAATCTGGCCAAGCCACGTTAGATAACGTGCAGAAAACGGCGTCTACAGCGACGCCTTCTGTGACGGTAGAAAACGTGAAGAGTAAAGATGCAGATGTACTGAACACCGGAAAAGTAAAAGTTCAGTTAGATGCACCTAACGCAGCTGTTAGTGACAAAGTGAATGATTTGACGCTAAAAGCCATGGCACAGCTGCAAAAGATCGTCGATACCATTGCAAAATCTCTCCATGCAGTTGCAGACCAAACAGGTTCGATTGCCGTCAAAATCATCGCAGGATCTGCTGATGATTTTGAAGTAGAGCTTGCTGCTATCACGGATAAACTGAAAAGTGCTCAAAACGAGCTGAAAATTCAGGAAGTGAAGGTCGCAAAAGCTAAGCACGAAAAAGAGATGGTGGAAAACCAAGACAAAATCAAAGAATCGGAAGCCGCTGCAAAAGAAGCCCAAAAATCAGGCTTAGCAGCGAAGATCTTTGGTTGGATCAGTGCGGTGGTTTCTATTGTTGTTGGTGCCGTAATGGTGGCAACGGGTGTTGGTGCAGCGGCCGGTGCACTTATGATCGCTGGTGGCGTCATGGGAGCAGTGAGCATGGCGTTGCAAGAGCCAGCCGTTCAAGATGCGCTAAAAGAAGCGGGCGTAAATGTCGATGTGCTAAACAAAGTCGTAATGGCATTAGAAATCGCCGTCGCGGTTATCGGAGCTGTTGTGACGTTTGGTGGTGCAGCAGCTGGCGGTATCGCGAAACTTGCAGCGAAAGGTGCTGGTAAGGTAGCTCAAAAGGTCACGGAAATCGCTACGAAAGCCGCTGCAAACATGGCGAAAGTGGCGGATATGGGCACAAAAGCTGCGACAACAACAGCGAAAGCGATTCGTTATGGCGCAGAAACCGTCGATCTTGCCGTCAACGTGGGTAAAGGCGCAACGGACAGTGTTCACGCTGCTAACAATGCTCACGTGACAGAGATTCAGGCTGATATCACAGACCTTCGAGCCAAAATGACGTTAAGCCAGGCTGTCATTGATAAGCTCAAAGAAGAGATTGGTAAGTTGATGGAAGACTTCCAAGAGCTGATGAGCCTCATCATGCAAATGATTCAAGCGAAAAGTGAAACGATGCAAACGGTGTTAAGCCGTCCTGCAACGGTATAAGGAGTTTATTATGCTAGATAAAGTAGGCGGAATGGGTCGTGGTGAACTATACGGTTTAGGCGATACCATTAAAACCAACAAAGCAGAAAAAGCACCGGAAACAAAGCTTGAAGCGGGCGCTGTTAAAAGCCAAAGTGAGTCAGGTGTTTCTGGTGCAGCACGCTACCAGTTAGAGACACCTAAAGCTCCCACAGTGAGTAACCAAGCTCAAGTTGTTGCAAACCTAATGAGCGCTCTTGCGCCGACGGTGAGCTCATTAATGAGCACAACGATGAAAGCACTTAACGGTGAGGAGGTGATCAAGTCACCATCAGATGCGGTATCACAATCGTTGACGCTATTAACATTGTTGTATCAAGTATCAAAGCTGAGCCGTGAGCAGCAAGTGCTACAACGTGAAATTGCTGTTGAAGCAAACGTCGCGAGTTTAGAAAGCCAAGCGGCAGAACTCAACAACTCGGCAAGCGCGATGATCGCGATGGCAGTCGTTTCGGGTGTACTAGCGGGTGCTACCGCAATTATTGGTGCCCTTGGTTCTTTCAAAGCAGGGAAAGAAATCAAGAATGAAATGGCGAGCAATAATGTACTTAAAACGCAAAAAGCTGGCTTCGATCAAGCAGAAGAGTTATTAAATAACAATAGCTTGTCTAAAACGCAGCAAGATCAGGTTAAGCGTGCGCACTCACTAGCGAAAGACAATATCGCAGACACGACAGCGCAGCTGACAAGTGGTGGCCGTAAGTTCGATAAGTTGATGAGCTCAAACCAAGCGAAGAACGCTATTCTTCAAGCTTTGGGCCAGATGGCAAACTCAGCATCGAATGTAGAGCAAACCAAAGCGCAAGCGCGCAGCAAAGATGATGAAGTACAAGCGACTCGCGCACAAGCAGCCAAACAGAAAGCCGATGAAAACATTGGTTTCCAAGAAGGCTTATTGAAAGAGCTACGTGACTTGTTCCGATCTATCTCAGATAGCCAGAACCAAGCGTGGCGAGCATCAGTCCCAACGGTGTAACCATCCGTTTCACTAACTACAAAGCGTTGTTTATACAACGCTTTTTTTATGGGATTCAAGTCTAAATGCTATTTATCAGTAGGTTAAGTTGATAAAAAAGTATATATCTATAAATCAACCTCCAAGGATGAGAACTTAAACGTTATCAAATTGTTAACGATTGCTATACTTAAACGGTCATCAACACAAGTAAAAGGGATGTTCAATGTTTAAGTTTAAGCAAATCGCACTTGCGGCTTCTTTGGCGGCACTCACAACAGGCTTTTCTGCGTCTGCGGAGGAAACGTTTGTCACGATTGGTACCGGTGGAGTAACAGGGGTTTATTATCCGACTGGTGGCGCTATTTGTCGCTTGGTTAACAAATCGCGAGAAGATCACGGTATCCGTTGTTCGGTAGAAAGTACTGGGGGATCGATTTATAACATCAACACTATTCGTGCTGGTGAATTGGACCTCGGTATCGCGCAATCAGACTGGCAGTATCATGCTTACAAAGGAACCAGTAAGTTTGAAGAAAGCGGGCCTTTTAAAGAGCTACGCGCCGTATTCTCCGTTCATCCAGAACCGTTTACTGTCGTTGCACGTAAAGACGCGAACATCAAAACTTTTGATGATTTGAAAGGTAAGCGCGTTAACATTGGTAATCCTGGTTCTGGTCAGCGAGGTACTATGGAAGTACTAATGAACCAGTATGGTTGGAGTAACGACGACTTTAAGCTTGTCTCTGAGTTAAAAGCAGCAGAGCAATCAAAAGCACTTTGTGATAACAAAATTGATGCGATGATTTATACCGTTGGTCACCCAAGTGGAGCGATTAAAGAAGCCACTACGTCGTGTGATAGTAATATCGTAACGGTAGCTGGACCTAATGTAGAAAAACTGGTTGCAAACAACAGCTTCTATCGTGTCGCAAATGTCCCAGGTGGTATGTATCGTGGCACAGATAGTGATGTTCAAACCTTTGGTGTGGGCGCGACGTTTGTTTCTTCTACTGCGGTACCAGAAGATGTGGTTTATAACGTGGTTAAAGCGGTATTTGAAAACTTCGATGATTTCCGCCGTCTCCACCCAGCGTTTGCAAACTTGAAGAAAGAGGAAATGGTAAAAGACGGTTTATCTGCGCCTCTTCACCCAGGTGCGCTCAAATACTACAAAGAAGTAGGGCTGATTAAGTAAGCGTTACTTTCTCTTATTATTGATGTAAAACGCCATCTTTCTCGATCAATGCCACTCGTTTAACCGCGAGTGGCATATTTCTATTTCTCGTCATCCTGTACAGCGACGAAGGAGCGTGATACAGGATCTTCTATCCGAGCACTTTGTGATCAAAATGGTTTCATTAGCCGCTCAGTGTAGTGCTATTAGATTCCTAACCTCGCTGGAGTGACACAAAAATCGTTAAGCTATCTGCATTAATCTTTCGCGCTGGTGTTTTTGTAGGATTGTTATCCACTTGTACAAGTTTTGCTTAAACATAAACATCAATGAAAAAGTAGAGAGTGATGAGAATAGAAGAAAGAGCAACAAACCCTTTAACATGATTGGGATTCAGTTGACGAGATACACGAGCTGCAAGATACCCACCTACCAACGTACCGACCAAAACAACACTACCTGTGTGCCAATCAATGGAGCCATTGGCAACAAAAATCACGATAGCAATGAGTGAAACACACGTAGATACGAGCAATTTCAAACCGTTCATTAAATTAATGTCTTGGTGACCAGCTACTACCAGATAACTCAGAACAATAACCCCTAAACCTGCGTTGAAAAAACCACCGTAAGCAGAGACACCAACAAGTAGTAAACCCAACGCGATTGCTCCGAGTATGCCAGCATGTTTGTGCTCTTTCGCGACAGTTTTGATTAGCATTGTTAAACGAGAACCGGTGAGAAAAAGCACGGTGGCAAATAAGAGTAACCAAGGGATAGCTTCCATAAATAGCGATTCTGGCGTGTTGAGCAACAGATATGCTCCGACAGCGCCGCCGACTAAACTGAATGAGACTGTGAACAGCAGTTCATGCTTGTTCTTCATGATCTCTTCTCTGAACCCGACGGCTCCGCTAATGTAACCCGCACATGAAGCATACGTGTTTGTTGCGTTAGCCATAATAGGAGGAACACCAACTGCCAATAGAGCCGGAAAAGTAATAAAGCTTCCGCCTCCTGCTATGGAGTTAATGATCCCACCAATTACGCCAGCAACGAATAAAAGTGCGAGTTCTAAAAGCATAAACAATCCTTGTTATGTTCTTTTTCATTGTTAGAGCTTCAGATGATCCAACCTACATGCTCTAATGTTCTGATATGAGGTTTACTTTACCCGCTCCAAAACAAAATTGTTCAGTTCTGTAACGTTTTTGATGACATGAACGGCTTTAGTTTGAGAGTACCCCTCGAGGCGAGACATAAAGTCATCATTCCAGAATGCAGGGCATTGCTGAAGAACTTTGTAGCTTTGTAACGTTCCTTTCAGTACCGAACTACCATCAGGCCAACCTTCAGGTTTAATGAAAAGTCCTTTAAGGAGACGTTTCGTCACAAACCAATAGCTTACTGAGTATGGTAGATCAATATAAATGAGAGTATCGGCTGCATCTAAACGAGCGTTAAAAGAGCTGATCGGTCCAAGGCCATCTATAATCCAACGATCTGAGCTTAGTATATTGCTATGGGCTTCATCAAAAACGTTACGCTCAACGGGATCACCGTTTGGTTTATAGACTATTGAATCTAATTGATGAAGAGGAAGACCGGTAGCCGACGCGATTACTTTACTTACCGTCGATTTTCCACTGCCGGGTTTACCAAAAACTGCTATTTTTTGCATTGTGACCGCCTCCAAGAGAGCTTTTCCCATACGGTAGAGACAGAAAACCCACCGTTATGGGTGGGTTCGATAAATACTGAGCGCATCAAAAAATCCCACCATTCCTATGGAATGATGATAATTCGTTGGTTAAGTTGCGCTAAGTGTGTGTTCATACAATCACCTTCATATAACGACAGTGATTTGTCAATACCATCTGCACAATAAGCGAACGATTTGGAGGGTGGAAGATAAAGCCATCACGATGGATGGCTTTATCTAGGTTGAAAGAGACAGCGATTACTGCTCAACGCTGACTGGCTGTGCTTTAAACTTTTGAATCAGCTTTACGATTAGTGGACTTGCCAATACCAATACAGCTAAAACAGTAAAGGTAAGGGTAATAGGACGCTCCCATAAGAAACTCAGTTCTCCATCTGAAATCATTAATGCGCGGCGTAAGTTCTCTTCCATTAATCCTCCAAGGATGAAGCCCAGCAATAAAGGTGCGAGTGGGAAGTTAGCGAGCCGAAGTGCAATGGCAGCCATAGCCACAATCAGCATCACGAACACATCCATAGTATTAAAAGAGACCAAATAAACGCCGGTGATTGAGAAGAATAAAATCATCGGTAGAAGCACCGTTCTTGGAACCGCCAAAAGCTTTGAAATGTACGGAATCAACGGTAAGTTCAGGATCACAAGTACGATGTTGCCGAAGTACATGGAAATGATCACTGACCAGAACACATCTGGGTGTTCAACAAACAGGCGAGGGCCAGGTTGAATACCATAAGCGATCAGCGCACCGAGCATTATTGCTGTTGTACCAGAGCCCGGAATACCAAGCGTTAATAGCGGTACAAATGAACCACTAGATGCTGCATTGTTCGCAGACTCTGGCGCAACCAAACCACGTATACTGCCTTTACCGAACTCATCCTTTTTCTCTTTAGGTGCGAGGTTGCGCTCCATACCATAGCTTAAAAAAGCAGCAATGGTTGCCCCTGCGCCAGGAAGAACGCCAGTGAAGAAGCCTAATATTGAAGAGCGAATTGAAACAGGCGCAACATCTTTGATTTCTTCCTTGGTCACTTTCATTGAGCCAATGTTGCTCAGCTTTTCTTGTTCTTCATCGCTGGTGTCTTTTGATGGTTTAAGGATGCCCATCAGTGTCTCACCCAGTGCGAATGTCGCCATTGCAAGCAACAAGAAGCTAAAGCCATCCATTAAATCCGTTAAACCGAAGGTAAAGCGTTCAACGCCTACGCCTTTATCGATTCCAACTGTAGATAGCATCAAACCAAGAATGGTCATCATCCACGCTTTGATTACCTGACCTTTCCCCGCAAAAGCCGCGACAGCTGATAACCCAAGTAGCATCAACGCAAAATAGTCCGACGATTGGAAGCTAAGGGAGACGCTAGCCAATGCTGGTGCGGCAACAAGCAACATAATGGCAGATAGCGTACCGCCAGTGAAAGACGAATAAGCTGCCAAAGCTAATGCTTTACCTGCTTGGCCTTTTTGGGCCATTGGGTAGCCGTCAAATGCTGTGACCACGGTTGAAGAACAACCCGGCGCGTTAATTAAAATCGACGATGTAGAGCCACCAAATACCGCACCGTAATAAACACCCGCCATTAAAATAAGGCCAGAGGAGGGCTCTAGGCCATAAGTAATTGGGATCATCAAAGCAATGGCTGAGATCGGCCCAAGTCCAGGTAACATGCCGATAA
>NZ_JADDYG010000009.1:0-1115 GCF_015163535.1 Vibrio sp. OPT46
CCTCAACCAATACAGCTAGCCTTTCAAGTTTACAAATTAGTCTTATATTTGCTTTATCGAAAGGCATTGAGGTTACTTACCTTGGCGAGATTTTTTAAAGTACTCAATACTGTGTTGTATACGACATTCAACACTTGTACTGTTTCCCTAACGCCAGAGCTATTCATTGACATATCAACAGTTTTTTCTTTTACATCTGGCTTGCGGGCTTCGTAAACGTAATCGAGTTAAAGCTCTTTCGACACTCGATACATCTGGAGCGAGGAGAGCCAGAATGCCCTTTTCCATGTTCACGAACGGGCTCTGTTTTATTACAGAAACGATATTGAGCTTGGATAGTAACCATGAGTTAAAAACATCAGAAATCAGGTGGCTATATTAACATCTATCAACCGATTTGAGTTATGACCAATAAAAGGATAGTTAGGTTTTTATTGCGTAAATTATCGGTAAGATGAAGTCATATAACAGGCAATATTTCAGGTGTGTAGAATTATTCTATTTTAGGGATTTTGCTCTAAGTCTAAATGAATCTTTGCATTTCAATTTCAATAAAGCTTGGTTATTGATCATGTTTCTGAGTATGCGAATTATTATCAGTTATGCATATGATTGCTCATTGTCTAGTTTGACTTGTGTAACGTCACTTCAGCACGCACTACGCTGATTGTCTGTGTTTTCGTGTTGACAGTTTGGTACTAGGTAAAAATCAACAAGACTATGATTTCGAGGAACATTTTATGTTAAAGAAACTACTAAGTTGTTGTATCACCTCCGCACTCTGTTTTCATTCTTCTCTCGCTTTTTCGCAACCCAATGAGATTGCGGACAGTGCAGAGTTACAACAAGCTCCGGACATATTACCAGCCACATTAATGCTCGCACCGGACGAGATCGCCATTGCAGATCGCTACATAGTGGTATTTCAACAACCGCAAATGATGGCGAGCAACTCAACGGAATTCGAGCAATTCACGCAACAATCCGTAGACCGCATGTCTGGTTTGTATTCGGTAAAAGTGGAGTCGGTTTTTGACCACTCGATAAGTGGATTTGTCGCTAACTTGAGTCCTGAGCAACTAAAAGATCTGCGTTCTGATCCTCGTGTGGACTAC
>NZ_JADDYG010000883.1:0-7373 GCF_015163535.1 Vibrio sp. OPT46
ACCACCATCAGGATGCTGAAGTCCCCAAACAGTTCGATTTTCGATTACTCTGTCGATAAATCTTATGTAATTGGAACTTGATGTAGCTTTATCTTGGATCTTCATTTTTCCTCTAAGCAGCTAACGCCTTGCTAAGGTGTGAGGCGCGCAATACCGAAGCTTCCGCATACCACCTTAACCACTAAAACCAACGCATAGTAAAAATGCCACGCGTGCCGAATCACTCTTGAACAATTTGTTATGTACGTGCTAAAGGTACACCACTGACTCCACATTGTTGCCCTCAGGGTCAATCAAAAACGCAGCGTAGTAGTTTGGAGCATAGTTTTTTCGTAAACCAGGCTTACCGTTGCATTTACCACCTAAAGATAACCCCGCTTGATGAAACGCAGAAACTTGTAATTTGTTTGATGCAGAAAAAGCAATATGGCACTTAGAATTACTGACGCCTTTTTCAATTAGAAACCTTACATTTGGCTCGCTCGAAAGCCCAAAGCCAGCAGCATTTTCATCTGACCACTTGAGTTCAATACCCAATGGCTCTAGCACATTCTTGTAAAACACACGACATTCTTCGAATGCAACTACCTTAATTTCAAAATGATCTATCACTCTCGATCCTTTAGAGTTGGTTACAATTTTCCTTAAAGTACATAACGCCGCGTTAAGGTGCGAACAACGCAATACATAACCCTCTGCAAAGCACCGTAATCACTCAACCCAACGCAAATCAAAAGTGCCACGCGTTGTGAGTCGCTCTTAAACGCTTTGTTATACCTGTTGCCAAGTATTAGTCCCACCGGTTTTTTCAAAAACTTGATGATTATCAAAATGTTTTATTAGGTCAGTTTCGAACAATGAAACGGTAGCGTTTGGGTTATGAAGAAATAGAATTTTACCCGTTTTCACTGAAAGTACAGCTATCGCACTGATGTACTTCATTCTATTTGTCAGCAAACCTGGATGCCTTTTTATTTCTTCGAACGATCCATCTCGATGAGCATAATATTCAGCTTTACCTAACATCGCTTTCTGGATACTCGGAATGAATAAGAAATCCATTGTTGCGAAGTCTCGGCAATCACATAAAACAATGACCCTACTAGCTTTTGATTCTCCGTAGTTTTTTAGCTGTTTAGCCGCATCTTTAATACTGTTTACAACACGATCGGAGTTCACTTGATATATGCCCAAACATTCATCTTCAATGTCACGTAATACTTGTTTTTCAGATGGGTTTTCAGTGAGTTCTTTAATCTCCCAATAGCTTAGGTGATTACCAAGATAAACTTCATAATCAGGTGTTTTCCCTTCAGACTCAGGGATTTTTCGAAACTTAATATTCTTAGAATAGAGTGTTGCTTCAAATTGGCTTTCTGACTCTGTCACAATTCCTCCGAAGGTATAACGCCTTGTTAAGGTGTGAGGCACGCAATACCGAAGCTCCCGCATACCACCTTAACCACTAAAACTAACGCATAGCAAAAATGCCACGCGTGCCGAATCACTCTTGAACAATTTGTTATACATTTATTCCGCCGCCTCTCGAAGCCAACTATCTAAGGACTCACGCGGATTTAACCTATATGCTCGTTCAACGTTTGTCGCGTCTGGCGGCATGATTTCTGCGTTGATATAGAGCTTATCTCGACAATTTAAGCTATCTAAATAACCTTCAATATACAAACGCTTAAGAGTCGACTCCATCGCAGATAAAAGAACTGTCGTAGTCTCTTCACTAAAACCACATTCAGCGCTCGCATTGTCCAAAAGCAGTTCAACACCTGAGAAGTATTCATCGCAGAAACCAAACAACGGTGAGTCTGCATATGACCATTTTATTTCTTCTCGGTCTTCAAAGGATGAAGCTTCGGTTTGCAATAGTTCGTCAGACCAAGCCGAAAATATAGGTCGATGCCCCTCTCCAGTTGTGACCAAAGCTACGTAATAAAAGTGATGCTGCGGAAACTCAGACGACAACCTTACTATTATTGATTTGGTCGCCTTGTAGAGCATATTTTCTAGTTGCTTAAGTTTCATATTGCTCCAAATGTATAACGCCGCGTTAAGTGGTGAGCAACGCAGACCACCCTACCTAAACCATTGTGCCGTAAACACTGAAGCTGAATCAAACCGAAAATGCCGAGCGTTGTGAATCCGTCTTAAACGCTTTGTTAGCACGCTCTCAACACCTGATTTCTATAATAGTCACTTAACCCAAATTTAATCGAAAACGCCTGTTCAGGAACCAATCTAGAATACTTAACCGCATTTTCGAATACATTTCCAAGTTCATCGGGCTTTTTTCCTTGTTCTGTTTTAGAAAGAACAATTCTAAAGTTACCCCAATACATATTCATATTTTCGGACATGTCATTTACTTCTTCACTTAAAGTCGGAACATACAGATCAACGAGCATTTGCAATCTAGAGCATTTATCACACAAAATACGGTATTTCGCATCGTAGTCACTCATGCTTAAATTTGCCTCCCAATCTATATTGAGAAACGTAAGCGAAAACTCTCTTCCTAGTTCAGATACTAATACATGTGCTTCTTCAATTTTTGTTTCTAGCTTATCGAACAATACTTTTTGTTTTTCTTGTACCAATTCAGCTTGTTTAGCTCGGAACTCTAAATTAATGCGTTGTTCCAGAAGCTTTCGCTGCCCCCAAAAAGTAAATACAGCCCCAAACGAAGCGCTAATCAAAGCTAAAAGCCCACTGGATATATCCATTATTCCTCCGAAGTGCTAACGCCCTGTTAAGGTGTGAGCAACGCAATACCGAAGCCACTGCATACCACCTTAAACACTAAAACCAACGCATAGTAAAAATGCCACGCGTTGCGAATCACTCTTAAACAGTTTGTTATAGCGCTTTGCCGTTTACAAGTGACCAATGATGAGGCATTAATTCTCGTATAGTCTTGAAAACCAATGCATTCCCTGAAGTCGTAATTGCTGCTTTGACATCCCCACCCCAATGGACGAGGCGCTCTTGGCAAACTCCGCATGGTGACAAAATTAGAAATTCATCGTTCTCGCTCTCACGACACAGGCATAATGAGTGGGTCACTCGCTCATTGAGTTTGTGAGCCTCTAAATACGCTCCCACCTCCATGCATAGTGAAAGAGCATCGTTTTTAGTATCAGGAGCAATGCTTGTTAATATTTTTCCTGACTCTGTTCTAACAGCCGCAGCTCCACCCCAACCAGAAGGATATCGCATATTTACTAGTTCTATTGCTGCTTGATAGAGCTCTTTTTCGATATTATCCATATTCAATTTTATCGTGCGCTATAACGCCTTGTTAAGGTGTGAGGCACGCAATACCGAAGCCTACGCATAGCACCTTAACCACTAAAACTAACGCATAGTAAAAATGCCACGCGTGCCGAATCACTCTTAAACAATTTGTTATGTAGCCGACTTTCAGCTTAGTGCTTTCTGCCCAATTAGGATTTTGGGGGCAATACCAGCTTTGCGATACAAACCTAAAGCAGATTCATTGAAGGAATATACTTCTAAAAACAGCTCTTCTCCGCCGTTAGAAATAGCCCTTTTCTCAAATGCCTCTATTAGCGCCAGTCCAACGCCTTGGCTTCTAAAGCATGAATCCACTACTATTTGTTCAATGCTCGCGATTTTTCGCTGTTTGAGCGTCCAAGACTTACGAACCCATAGCTCACCAAAAACAAAACCTACTAACTGCCCTTTGCTTTCGGCTACCAGAAAAATCGAGCTTTCACTTTCGATTATCTTGTGTAGGTCTATTTTTTGTTCAATTTCTTCCGGTGATAAGAAGTCATCAGGTAAATTTGCTTGATGGTACTCATTAAGCTGAAACTGTAGTTTCTTGATAACACTGATATCTTCAATGCGAGCTTGGCGAATATTTAACATATATAAATCCTTTTAACTTACCGTCCTCTCGTGGCTACATAACGCCGCGTTAAGTAGTGAGCAACGCCACCACCAGACTTAAACATTGTGCCGTAAACTCTAAATTCAAAGCAAACCAAAAATGCCGAGCGTTGCGAATCTGTCTTAAACGCTTTGTTATGCTCGTACTTAAAGAAATTGAAGGACTAAACAAGCAATAAACGCCGGTAGACCGGCTATGAAGAAAACTAAGCCTGTTTGGTAGTTCATTCGATAGTGCTCTCGTTCGTCCTTTTCGAAATCATGCCCTTCTACCATTTTGTAAACTTTATCTCTTCTAGGATCATCTAACCGAGTCGTCTTACTATGGACACCACCTTCCCACATTAGCTTCGCTAAAATCCATATGATGATGACAACAAAGAAAAGAAAGTCGACCAACCGAGTCGTAGCAAAGAATGGAACAAACTGAGCTAGAGCGATAACAATAAGAGCCGCTGAGAGGTTAATTAGAAGCACTTTTTTGAATAAATCGAGCAAAATTACCTCCTAGAGCATAACGCCCTGTTAAGGTGTGAGCAACGCAGTGCCGAAGCTCCTGCATACCACCTTAATCACTAAAACCAACGCATGATGAAAATGCCACGCGTTGCGAATCACTCTTAAACAGTTTGTTAGTTGAATTGTTTCACCGCTCTACACTTGGGAAAAGTTGAACAACCCCAAAACTGTTTACCTATATTTTCACCACGCTTGGTTTCACGCAACACCATTTCAGAGCCGCAACGGGGGCACTGATTTGAGCTAACTTGGGATGCAACAACTCCTTTGACATGTTTACGATGCTTTAAATCCGTAATGACTCCGCGCTTTAACTTTAACCGGTTTATAGACTCTGTTAACCGAGCATAATCATTGTCAGAGAACACTACATCGTTAAATTGCTGAATGTATCGAATACTTCCTCGAGCGTAGGTAACGTTTGGAGGCATTTCGGTTTTAAAGGTACTGTTGCCGATGAAAACAATAACTGAATGCAAGTGTTCTTCACTGCAACCTAGCAAGGTTTCCAGAGCTTTTATGTGCTTGTAATTCTGATGCAGTGGGTTCTGAAATTTAGAGGAATGACGGTAAATCTTTTGTGTCCACTGTTTCTGGCGAGCTGAACCAAATATCCAACCTTTCATATTCTTAGTTTCAACGACGAAGATGCCATATCTAGAAACCACAATATGGTCGACTTGAGTTGTACCATCGTTAGTCGGCAACGTTACGTCTTTTATTAGTGTGTAATCAGACTCTGGTAATTTGGACAAAAGACGGTTCACGAGAAACTCACCGAATACACCTTTTAGCCACCTACTTTTGAAAACGCTAACAATGAGCAATAAAGGCACTAGATACCAGACTTGCGCAAGCACATTAAGAAATGCTTCAAAAATATTCACGGATTTTCCCTATTCAACTAACGCCGCGTTAAGTAGTGAGCAACGCTAACCACCTAACCTAAACCATTGCACCGTAAACACAAACCCCAACTTTGAATGCAAAATGCCAAGCGTTGGGAATCTGACTTAAACGCCTTGTTATAACGTTTCAAAATCCAAGCGCAAATCTAATAAGTCGCTTGTTGCATGAAGTTCAAATACAATTTGTGTGCAACCTACCGTACCTGTTTTGTGAGTAGCCGTATCTTTACACATCTCATACGCGACAAAATTTAGGTTTTTACAAGCTTTAAGTAAATCTACTTCACGAGGAAGCTTCAGTAAGCGTGCCACTTTTGAATAGAATGGGATTGCTTCTTTTTTTTGATAGAATTATAGATATAATCTGGCGCAGTTCATTTTGATCATCTAGAGAAGCATTTGCATTAGTAATTTTTGCACGATTTTTTAAGCAAAATGCTGACAATGAGCCAAGAGCCTCTTTAAAGGAAACTATCGGCTCTAGCACTAATTTCAAAACAAACTGCCCTAAAACAAAAACTAAGAAACCTGAAACTACTGTAAGTAAAACTGACACTTTAAACCCTCTAAGTTATAACGCCCAATTAAGGTGTGAAGCATGCTACCACGATACTTAATTAGAACACCTTAATCACTAAACTTGACCCAAGCCAAAAATGCCAAGCGTGCTGAATCACTCTTAAATTGTTTGTTATAGCGCATTAGTTCCAATCTACTCTGGTACCTATATTTGGATACTCTCGGCTCAAGTCATCAAAACAACTTTTTAAAGATTCGAAACTCTCTGGGTGAGCTGACTTCAAATGACTAGAACCTACAAACTCTATGACTTTAGGCAAATCCGAATCACAAAGGCAATCCCAAAAAGCATCCCAGTTTTTTCCATAATAATCTGGAAAACCAAAGCAATTAGCCATTAATTCATGAAGTTGATTTTCGTTCTCGATCATTATTAAATCAATGCGCATAATCCCTCTTCTGATAAATACCGCTGCGCTATAACGCCTTGCTAAGGTGTGAGTAACGCAATACAAAAGCTACCGCACAGCGCCTTAATCACATAAGCCACCGCAAAGTAAAAATGCCACGCGTTACGAATCACTCTTAAGCAATTTGTTAGTACATGCGCTACTTCTATTTATGCGCTCCAAGATATTGAAAACTGAGATGATATGAAAGGCTTTGAACACTGAAGTGAGACGGGCAGCTACAAAACTTTACCCCGATTGAAAGACGAAAGTTGGCTAGAAGAAAAACGCATTGAACTGCCCTACTTTCACTTGCTTCAAATTAGAAAAGGATTCTTTCCTCGTACTTCAACAGCCACAACAAAAGTGATCAAGGTTCTCTCAAAAACCACCACGAAAATAAAGAAGCACCAAAGAAATAGGATAAGAGTTAGAAGCCGTAAACGATGAAATCAAAGCGAACACTTCGCATATAGTGCCACCGGAAAGAACGTGAAAGGCACTAGCTGAAAGGTGTAAATACGAGCGCCAAAACAGATAAACACCAAAATTTATGACCTTTGATGTCAAACCCGTACTAACGCCCTGTTAAGGGGTGAGCAACGCAATACCAAAGCTGCTGCATACCACCTTAATCACTTAAACCAACGCACAGTATAAATGCCACGCGTTGTGAATCCCTCTTAAACAGTTTGTTAGCTGCGTACCAACATTTTTGCCACATCAATTGCGACAACTTCAGTACCACAGAGGTTTGCATCCCAATTGAGACCCACAAGATGTCCATCGCTATGAATACCTTTTAGCCAATTATCAACGAATGAATCTAGGTTAATTGGACTTGGGACATACAACTCCCAATCACCAATTGCGACCCGACTTGCGTATGCTCTATCTGACCAAAAAACATAAACTGATGCGTCTGGATACTGATTCGAATTACAAACTGCCCAACCACCATCAGGATGCTGAAGTCCCCAAACAGTTCGATTTTCGATTACTCTGTCGATAAATCTTATGTAATTGGAACTTGATGTAGCTTTATCTTGGA
>NZ_JADDYG010000884.1:0-490 GCF_015163535.1 Vibrio sp. OPT46
ATCCTGTTTTTCGAAATCAAGCTCGATTACTTGGCGCGCAAATAGGCTCCGTGCCGATGGACGACCAAGGTGTTGTCGTTGAATCAATCCCTTCTAATGCCAAAATTATTTATACAACGCCTAGTCATCAGTTCCCTTTAGGCTTTAGCTACTCAGCTGACAGGAAGTTAGAACTGCTGAGATGGGCAGAAGTTAATAACGCAATCATTATCGAAGATGATTATGATTCGGAATATCACTATCTCAATACCAGTAAGAAAGCTCTCAAGTCACAAGACAAAAATGACTGCGTCGTTATGATAGGCAGTTTCTCTAAAATACTATTTCCCGGCATACGCATTGGCTATATGATTCCGCCAAAGTCTTTAATAGAGCCAATTTCAAATATGTTATGGCACTTGGGAAGAAGTACATCTGTAGTGTCTCAAATCCTACTTGACGAATTCATGCGTGACGGTCATTTCTCTCACCATTTACTCAATATGAATAA
>NZ_JADDYG010000884.1:697-1094 GCF_015163535.1 Vibrio sp. OPT46
GATTTGGCATTATTCCTACCCAAAAAATAGAAAAAGCATTTGATATTATTCAATCAATATTGGATTAAAACAGATATAAAATTATCGTTTTGCTCGGTATCAATTTATCGTCGCAGTTATCAGCATCAGGGCGACAGCCAGCGTGGAACGCTTTTCAACCCAATAAGGGTTCAATACGAACTGTGTCGCTCTGACACGCTTGGTTTGGCTTCAGCCCCAACACTATATTTCTTCGACTGTAAACGTACTAGGTTCAAAGTAAAGCGACGTATCACGCTGGCATTTGCAGCACTACCAACAACCCTATTGCGTAAATCATCTTCTTTTAAGTTAAGTTCACATCGAGCATTCAATGAACCTTATTTTTCTAATATCGAACCGTAAGTTCTGTTTAACA
>NZ_JADDYG010000884.1:1159-1372 GCF_015163535.1 Vibrio sp. OPT46
CTCTATCAAAACACTATCTTTCGCTAGATGTTAAAGAAGAAAAGACTTCAAGGTAATTAAGGATTTGTTATAGACTATTGACCTACATAATAAAGAGCACAATCACGACATTAATCTCCAGTGATTTACCATACCGCTTCATGAACAATTGGGATATAAATTATCGAAAAATACCAAACCATAAGTTAATACGCTGCTAACGGCTCAAAAAAA
>NZ_JADDYG010000885.1:0-229 GCF_015163535.1 Vibrio sp. OPT46
ACGGCTAAGAGGCAACAGTTAGTAAAATCCAATGAATATGTTCAACAGGCCAACGATTATATCGATAGCAATGTCGAAATGTTGGAGTTCTTAGAGCTGAAAAATAATCTAACTGAAGTAAGAGCATTGAACCTAACTGAAAACATCTCTAAACAAATGATGATGGCTATTGGTTTAGGGATAATTAAAGAAGACGCAACGTTGATAACGGAGAGCGCCATTGAAGAAG
>NZ_JADDYG010000886.1:0-332 GCF_015163535.1 Vibrio sp. OPT46
ACCATAAGCGAGAGGTAAACAACCCAGCCCACATCGCTCTACGTGAAAAAATCAAAGCCAACTTAACGGCAGCCCACTACGAACCAATTTGTTTATAAATCTTGTCAATTGAAGCGTTAGGCGTTTTCGTCATCAAGCTTTCTACAAACCTTAATAGATAGAATTTTACAGATAAAAAAAGAGGCTCACTTTAATGAGCCTCTTTCTAGATGTGGAACTTCACTTAGCTTTTCTTACTTATTTGGGTTCTCTTTTAGTTTCTCCATCACTTGATCGAGCGAGAAGCTTGCTGCTTTTTGCCTTGGTGGGAACTCTTTAAACGTTTCAAGGAA
>NZ_JADDYG010000100.1:0-1078 GCF_015163535.1 Vibrio sp. OPT46
CACATGTATGGCATTTGTTTGTGGTGCGAACTTCACACCGAGATGCATTGGTTAAGCATTTATCAGAGTATGGTATTCAAACACAAGTACATTACCCGATAGCGCCGCATAAACAGCAGGCTTATAAAGAGTTTGGTCATCTGTCATTAGCGTTGACTGAGCAGTTACAAAATGAGGTGCTGTCATTGCCAATGTCGTCCTACTTGAGTGAAGACGAGAGTCAAGAAGTAGTCGATGCAATCAACTCTTTTAAGGTTGAGTAATGACACAAGAGCATGTGCAAGTATTAGAAGACGTGGTTTATGTCTTCTTTTGTTATAAACAATCTCGTTATCTTGAGAAAACATTGCCAGCGGCATTGAGCCAGACCGTGTGGCCAAGCCAATTATTGATCTTGGATGACTGTTCACCTGATGATAGTCATAAAATAATTCTATCGCTTTTAGAGTTTGCGCCTAAAGGATTAAATATTGAATATCGCCACAATAAGCAAAATGTTGGTTTAGTTAGCCAAATCAACTCCTTGCGGGGGCAATACCAAAATAAGCTTATTATTGTACAAGCTGGCGATGATATAGCGATGCCGAGCCGAGTTGAGGAAACTTATGAAGCCTGGTTGAAAAATGGCAAACCAAGCTTAATTATTGGTGGTTACGACAAAATTTCTGAGCAAGGCGATGTTATTGAGTCATTTGAATCGATTAAGCAAAATAAAAAGCCGTACACACTCGAAAATATTATTAATAGAAAGTGTGCAGTAGATGGTTGTTGTGCCGCTTTTACCTCTGATGTACTGAACGAGTTTGCTCCTTACAACAAAGACATCATCAATGAAGATCGCATCAATGTCCTTCGAGCCTTTTTGTTAAATGGTATTCATCATGAAAACAAAAAATGGATCCAATATCGATTGGGTGGCATATCAACGTTCGCAAAAGAAACACGTGAAGAAAGGTATGACAACACAGTAATTAATGCTCAGCGTGAACTGCAAGATCTTAAAATGAACTTGCGAGATGCAGAGAGTAAAAACGCCACTAAAGTTGTGAGTGCGATTAAAAAGCGTATGTGTACCGCT
>NZ_JADDYG010000100.1:1139-4413 GCF_015163535.1 Vibrio sp. OPT46
GAGTTTATGGCATCACTTTCACAATCAAAGTCTGCTTTGTACAGCGAAGCGATTTGTTATTTTGTTAAAACGCTGGATTATCGAACGGTTTTAAAAGTTTTGCGTAGGTTAAGATGAATAAAATTAAAAATATAAAGCAATCGATAAGTATGAAGAGGCATTTTTCTTCAACTTTCCGTTCATTCAAAAAGCGAAGCGATAAAAGCACTGATTCACCTAAAGACTTTTATCGTACACATGAGAAATGTACGGTTTTAGGTAATGGACCATCCTTAAAGTCAGATATTAATAGTATTGGTACAGATAGTGATGTGATTGCTGTTAATCATTTCTCAGAGTCTGAGCATTTTACGGCGTTGAAACCTAATAAATATATTTTAATTGATAGCTATTTCTGGGATGAAACCACCCATAGCTCTCTGGTGGAAAAAAGAGATAAATTGTTTAAAGATCTAAATGAACTTGTGTCTTGGGAAATGCAATTGATTATTCCTGACTTTGCTGACAGAGAGTTCATTCAAGGCAATATCAAAAACAGCAACATAACGATAAAAGTGCTGCGAGCAATTCCTAGTAATGTAACTAATATTAAATATGGCCCAATGGCACTATCTTCTGGTATCGTCGCACCTCCAGCTGTCAATGTGCTTATCTTTGCTGTGTATGTAGCAATTCTATGTGAATATGATTCAGTGGAAATATTTGGAGCGGATATGAGCTTCCATAATGATGTCCATGTTGATCAAGAGAGCAACCAGCTTTATATGGTCTACAAGCATTTCTATGGAAAAGAAGAGAAGTTGCCGCTCCTAGAAAATCCTCAAAAGGTCAAACCTTTTAATATGACGGACTTGATGCGATTAACTTTCTTGACGTTTTATGCACATCAATTGTTAAATAAATGGGCTGAGCTCAAAGGGGTAAAAATCGTGAATAGGTCTAGTTTCTCTATGATCGATGCTTATCCTAGACGATGAAATGACAGGTAAATAGACGCTACAATTGTAATGTCTATTTACCGATGATCATTTATTTTTCTGTAACCACATAGATTCAGCGAAAGTAAAGTCCTCTGGCCAATCTATATCAATTGAGCTCTCTGCATCCTGTATGTACATCGAAGGCTTTAGTCCAATTCGATCATTTAGCTTTTTGTAGTTTTCTACACTATTTAAAAAGACTGAGCTATCGATTTCATAAAGAGGTTCAATTGTCTGAGTTCTAGGCCATTTTTCTATATTACGATCGTAGCTAATTGGCTTATCTTTATTCCAAATAAACCCACGTAGTTCTTTGACCGTCATTAATGAATCATAACCTTCCGTGAGTGCTTGATTATACTGTTTGATAATAGCGCTATAACCTGACTCGTCTAAGAATGGTGAGGTTACATGAGTCCAAAGTACGTGACCCGTAGTAATAATCGAAGGAACATATCTAATAAGATCATCAGTGCTTGTTGAACTTGCCCCTAGGTGCTCTGGGCGTTCATCTATTCGTATGCGAGAATCTTTATATGTTGAAGCAAAATCCAGTACAAAGTCATCGTTTGAAGATACGACTATCGAATCTAGGTCAGTTATATTGATTAACTGATCCAGTTTGATTTTTAATAACCCACCTTTTACACCTGCAAAGTCTTTGGTATTTTTGTTTGGGATACGTTCACTGCCTTTCCGGCATGGTAGAAAAACATGGACACTCATGCTTACCAACTCCTTAGAATATTGAAACCTTCACTTTTTGATAAGCTTTCAAGCTCTTCTTTTACATTTGAAAAAGGAAGATAGCCAAGAAAATCAATATTATTCTCTTTGGCTGCGTGAAAGTCTGATAATGCGTCACCGATCATTAGAGCCGCGCCTGAAGACTC
Source organism: Vibrio sp. OPT46 (assembly GCF_015163535.1). NCBI lineage: Bacteria > Pseudomonadati > Pseudomonadota > Gammaproteobacteria > Vibrionales > Vibrionaceae > Vibrio > Vibrio sp. OPT46. The sequence continues at coordinate 3,013 of NZ_JADDYG010000100.1, forward strand.
CTTTAGGATGGTTGCAACGTTATCTGCTTTCGCGGTAGGTGATCCTAGAATTAACGTAAAATATTGCGCCAGCTCTCTTTTAACAAATACTTCTCGTAATTCGTCTTGAGCAGATCCACTCGCTACATAGAGTTTGGCTGGGCAATCTGTAATTGCTGCAATAAAATTAGGCGTCAGTTGAGCTTCCATGTATAGCTCTTCACACTGCTTTGAGTAGCAGTTTAGTATACGTTCGTACAATGCTTCATCTGCATTTGTGATGAAATGTTCAACAAAGTAACTCACATGATGAAAACGCGATTTGCCAAAATTAGCTTTAAAATAAGTGCAACACTTATCTATTTCGAGCTCTGATACTTGGGCCATGCGTAAAGCATTACGCATGGCATCAATTTTGAGGTTATTTGAGTCTAGGATCACGCCATCGCAGTCAAAAATAACAGTATCATAGCCATTAAATAGCGGGTGCATAAATAGACCCTGCTTTTACTGGATAAGTGGTTGGGGTTAACGCTTGAATTGATGTACTTCCAAACTGCTGACTAACCATGCTAAAGATCTCATTCATTTCCATTTGGCGTCGGTCAGTCACATCATAACCATCAAAACCAACGAGAGATATCTTCTGCGCTTGACCTATAAAAGCGATACATAACGCATATGCAGCGGTATTATCATACGGTAGTGTACAGTAGTTTTTATGGGCGGTGAGAGTATCCTTCTCTATGGTGCTACTGTAATCAATCATAGAAATATTACTAAATTTACTTAGCTCGTCTTCGTCAAAGCGGTTCTTTGGCAAAAATACGGGTTTGGCTACCTCTGAGTAATGGCTGCTTTCTGACAAGTATTTAGAGTTATGAGATACAGCAAAGTAATCGAAAAGCTCAGTGTTAATCTCATGCTTTGTATTGATGCCAATTACGATAGGCTTTCGAGTCTTAATGTATGTCTCGATCGCGACTCTATGTGTTGCAGCATTAGGCGTATTAGTGACCAGTAAAATTTCTTTTCCTGAAAAGATCCCTGATAGGTCTGATTGGCTTTCAGTTGGTTGGCTTATTTTCCCTACAGTAAGCGCTTCTTCTAAGACATCACCATTATAGCTTGTCGTACCTTCTAGCTTTTTTAAATGCTCGATAGCACCAACAATTTCTTCTGTTCCGTAATTAGGATTAGAAAGCATATTCTGAATATAAGTTGGGTGAATATCGTTTTTGGCTCCCAAGTAATATAGAAGGCTTGAGCCCCAACCGTATCTTCTTTGCATTGGCTCAAAATGGCGAATAACTAGTTCATATATTGCTGTTGGCAAGTATTTATCTAGTCCATCAAGTTCGGCGAGCAGGTTTTCGGTCTGGGCGTTCCCAGCGCCTCGTCCCATTCCGGTAACGGTCACAT
>NZ_JADDYG010000887.1:0-203 GCF_015163535.1 Vibrio sp. OPT46
ATACAGTAACTGAAATTGGTTTAATCATCGTTGCCCCCAAGCATCGGAAAAATAGATTAAGAATAAGTTGTTCTCTTAACTTAAAAACATTATAACTCACACCCCCAATAAATACCATATTAACACACTATAAATAGTAAAATATACTTAACTTTATTTATTGACTTTGGCCCGAACAAGGGCGTCACAATAGGGCTCGATAG
>NZ_JADDYG010000888.1:0-233 GCF_015163535.1 Vibrio sp. OPT46
AAATGGTCGATATCTAAGAATAGGGTGGCAAACGTCTGCTGGTTTTTGTGTCCGGTTTCGATGTGTTGTTCGAGTAAGCTGAGTAAATGGGTGCGATTAGGTAGATTGGTTAATGGATCGTAAAAAGCCATGCGCTGCAGCTTTTCTTCGTGTGCCTTACGCACAGAGATATCTTCAAACACACAAATGTAGTTAATAAGGTGGTTTTTATCGTCCATTACGGCGCTAATGGT
>NZ_JADDYG010000101.1:0-377 GCF_015163535.1 Vibrio sp. OPT46
TCACTTGGTCATCATATTGGCGATAAAGTGATTCAAGAGGTATCGGCCCGTCTTAAACGGTTACTGCCAAACCAAGCGATTATTGGTCATTTGGGTGGCGATGAGTTTGGCGTCATTCTGCCGGAGCCAGAAAACACCCGCATGGCTGAAATTTTGTCCGATCGCATTATCTCGTTGATCAACCAACCTTTCGACTTGCACCACTTCAGTAAACGCCTTGCGTGTTCAATTGGTAGCGTTCGATACCCTGAAGACGGACAAGATGCGCGAATCCTACTACAAAATGCCGATACTGCGATGTATGAAGCCAAAGATCGTGGTAGAAATCGTCTGATCAAATTTAACGATCAAATGAACAAAGAAGCGCGTATGCGTTT
>NZ_JADDYG010000889.1:0-240 GCF_015163535.1 Vibrio sp. OPT46
ACAGAAATTTAGTGGTTAATTGAGAATGCCATGGCCTTAGATTTTTTAAGGGCCATGTCACCCCAGGAATTCACTAAAGACGAACAGAGTAATAGAAATAATACCACAACATGGATGTTATAATGTGGTATTTTAATTCGTATTTTGTTATACTCTTTACATGGCTTGTTAATAAATTCAATTGCTTGGGGGCAATATGAGACACAATAATATTCTCATTTCTTTTGAAGAAATGAAGCA
>NZ_JADDYG010000890.1:0-270 GCF_015163535.1 Vibrio sp. OPT46
CGACTTTCCCTTCAACAGAGTCGAAATTCGGCTCTGTTTTCTCCCATGTGAATAACTCCCACCAAATTATTTTGTTTAACCGCTCAAAAACCAACCAAGCAGACTGTGGATAACTACAATAAGATCCAGTGATTTTCCTTTAGTTATCCCAATAACAACTTTGATCAATTTCACCCCCTGTGTATAACCACCACTTTTGATCCCAGGTAATCCTCGATCTGATCCAATCATGATCACAAGATATGATCCAAAGAAGATCCATGATCTTGT
>NZ_JADDYG010000891.1:0-298 GCF_015163535.1 Vibrio sp. OPT46
AACGTAAATTTTGCAGAACAAGTGCAACACCTACTCGACACTTTCCATTTGCCAGCACACTTTCTCGAACTCGAAGTAACCGAGAGCGCTCTAATTGCTGATGAAATAGTAGCACGCACAACGTTAAATAAGTTGCATAAACTAGGTGTGACATTGTCACTTGATGATTTTGGTACAGGATATGCTTCGTTCAGCTATTTAAAGAAATATCCGTTTGATGCCATCAAAATTGATAAAAGCTTCGTCCAGCAAATGGAAAAGTCAGATGATGATCGCGAGATCATTTGTTCAATCATAC
>NZ_JADDYG010000892.1:0-819 GCF_015163535.1 Vibrio sp. OPT46
CGCATTAGAGATTTCATGTTTCAGCTGAGTTGCAATATGGATGCGAGAATGATGCATGCCAAAGCTATCGATTTTGCAGCATATCAACGAGTAGCATTTCAGCCGAACGTTCTAAAAGTAAAGTATTTAGAAAAGTTGGTTAGGTATTTTTCTCAAATTTCAATTGAGTCATCTAAAAAAGCTGAAGAGTTCAAACGACTATATAAAAGTGGGTACGTCGACCAACATGAAGGCGTTATAGACATCAAAAATGATAGAAGCTTGAACGCTAAAGCCAGAAGAGCATTTCTTGATATGTACATTCAAGAGGCCCAGAAACCCTTAATAAACATTTTTTCTGAAAAGCATGCTGCTTATCTTTCGTTTAGATGGAGTCTAGATGGAGTAAATGCCCTTCCCTACAGACCTTTGGTTATCTGGAATGAACTTTTGAGAGGTAATGGCTGGATTCCTTATCCTAAAAGTAATGCAGAGTACGAATCTATTCATGGAAAAATCAGCATTAACTCATCGAAATTACCTGAAGCTGTATTAATGAAAACTCTTAATGTTGACAATGACCCAGTGCGGTTTATTGATAATCATAAGTCCTTTCTTAGCTACTGGGAGCGTCCAATAGATGCGAGCGATTTGAATGAAAGCGATTTTAACTGCACCACGAAGAACCTCCCTAAAACACAGTTACCTGTAAAAGTGAGTATTGCTCATAATTTAAAGCTGGAACCAATCAGCCAGGACACTTCTCGATCTAAACATTGTGATCTCTTAGGAAGGATTTCAGTGATGGTCAATGCTGAGAGAGTTGAACTCTTTGATTTG
>NZ_JADDYG010000893.1:0-223 GCF_015163535.1 Vibrio sp. OPT46
TACCGCGGCTGCTGGCACGGAGTTAGCCGGTGCTTCTTCTGTCGCTAACGTCAAATAATGCAGCTATTAACTACACCACCTTCCTCACGACTGAAAGTACTTTACAACCCGAAGGCCTTCTTCATACACGCGGCATGGCTGCATCAGGCTTGCGCCCATTGTGCAATATTCCCCACTGCTGCCTCCCGTAGGAGTCTGGACCGTGTCTCAGTTCCAGTGTGGC
>NZ_JADDYG010000894.1:0-201 GCF_015163535.1 Vibrio sp. OPT46
CGCAAGTGTTTTGCCAATAAGGGCAATAACAGATATGAGTAAAATATTCCCTGTCATTAATAAGGCTTGGCAGAGGGATAGAAGCCATACATTACGATTCAATTCCAAATTCCTTTTGGTTACGACGTATACAGATAACATATAGGAAAGCAGAAACAATAGAAAGATATGAGAGTAATTCTCAACAAAAAGAGCCAGAGG
>NZ_JADDYG010000102.1:0-406 GCF_015163535.1 Vibrio sp. OPT46
TATAACAAGAGACTATGGCGTCAATAGTTAATTTTTGAGGCTATCTGTATCCCACATAACACCATCTCTTAGCATTGAATTTAAGATAACAACCATCTTTCTCATGCAGGCAACAATGGCAACTTTTTTCGGTTTTCCTGCCGTAAGTAGTCGTTCATAAGTTGCTCTGAAAACAGGGTTGCATTGGATAGCCGACATCATCGCCATGTACATAACGGTCCTAACTTGAGTCCGCCCTCCTTGTATCAGCCGCTTACCTTTAAAGCGGCCACTTTCTCTTGTTATCGGTGCGACACCAATGAGAGAAGAAGCTTGTTTGTTAGTGATAAAGCCCAACTCGGGTACATTACTAATTAGGGATGCCGCAAGGACTTTACCAACACCAGGCATGCTTTGGAGAATAGTA
>NZ_JADDYG010000895.1:0-229 GCF_015163535.1 Vibrio sp. OPT46
ATGTCGATAATATGGACCGCCTTGAAGTATCTAGCATTGTGGACCGAGAAAACCCTGTATTTAGACTCGATTTGAATGGAACCAGCAACCTCAACAACATCAACGTCAATTCCATAGACGCGAACTCCGGAACTATTGACACGTTACGCTCCAATTCGGCAAACTTAACTAGTGTTCGCGGCACTGACCTTGATTACGATAACGCTGACATTGATCGTGCTGATATTAA
>NZ_JADDYG010000896.1:0-986 GCF_015163535.1 Vibrio sp. OPT46
GTAGTCCAACCTTTTCGTTTATAGCACTCAATGTATTCGTCTTTAGTCACGGTAACAAGAAACCTATCTTTGTAAAGTATGCTTAACTATATACGTTAGGCATACTTTACTCAACAACTCAAGTTTTTTAGTCTTCGCGTTTCACTAATAACATACTAGAATCTGAGTATTCGTTTAGTTTGCACATAGGCCAGCTCTTAATAATTTCGAAATTTTTTCTGTTGATTTCTAAAGGTACTTCTATCATCACATCAATGAAATGTTTACTGTTATATGGAGTAGACTGCCGATGTAATACAATTTCTAACTTATCTTCGCGTGGGATTGCAGTACTTTTTACATAAACACTCGGAGACACAACAGCCTCCACCACGGTCCGTTCTCTCAAAAATACTAGCAATTGCTCTTTAATGTCGCTCATTATTTTTTCTCTATTTATTAATAACCTAGTGAATATATTGTGTTCCTGTACACTCAGATATCTGACCATATACAGCGACAAAATCAACCTATAGATTCTGTTCGCACTGTATTTGACTTTTTTCATTAGGATTCTGTGATGAAAGCCTCAAATAAAAATGATAGCCTCAACATATCATTGATACCTACCAATTATCATTGACAGTCATCACCTGTTAATTGACAATATGACTGTCAATTATATGGAGAGTCACAATGTCATCAGTCACTGAATCCGTTTTGCAGAATTTGGAAAAAGCAAACGAGAGCGTAAGTCGTACCGAGTCAGAACGTCGAGCAAACATCCTTCAGCAATCGAAGGTTGTACTTGATGAACAGTTTGAAGTCAGCAAGGTCATTCTTAATCACTCAGTTCCACAAACCAAAATGAGCAAAATGTGTGGCTGGGACTCTGTCAACACGTTTAAAAAAAAGGAAGAAGATTGGGTGGAGCAAGGCTATCAACCACCTGAAATGATCCGTGGTAAGTATGCGTATTCGCCAGACTATATTCATGAAATTCTCGA
>NZ_JADDYG010000897.1:0-302 GCF_015163535.1 Vibrio sp. OPT46
GGATGGGATTCTACGAATCGTAACTTGGCTCTTGTGATGGCGACATACATTAGATTCAACTCATCTCGAATTTCGTCTTCTGTACGCTCGATTAATTTCAATTGGTCACAAAAATCATCCCCTAGCACCACCTGGTCAAACTCTAGGCCTTTCGTTCTGTGGCAAGTTCCTACGACAACTTCAGCAGCCTCAATTTTATCCACTTTAGAACGCTTCAAGTTCTCATAAATATCAAACAAACCAGTATCATATTTAGAGACAAGTCTGAGGATTCTAGCCATATCGATGTTTTTCGTTTTTTT
>NZ_JADDYG010000103.1:0-397 GCF_015163535.1 Vibrio sp. OPT46
GGTTCTAAAATGGATGAAGTTATCTACGAAGAGTTCAAGGGTACAGGTAACATGGAACTGCACTTGAACCGTAAGATTGCTGAGAAGCGTGTATTCCCAGCGATTGACTTCAACCGCTCAGGTACACGTCGAGAAGAGCTACTGACGAAGACTGACGAACTACAGAAGATGTGGATTCTGCGTAAGATTGTTCACCCAATGGGCGAAATCGACGCAATGGAATTCCTAATCGACAAGCTAGCGATGACGAAGACCAACGATGAGTTCTTCGATGCGATGCGTCGTCAATAGTCTCAAATAGTCATTCTGCGAAAAGCCACCGTATATCGGTGGCTTTTTTATTGCTTTCTCCCGATAGAAGTATCAGAATGAAGGAAATGTTATCGGGAGGTTAACA
>NZ_JADDYG010000898.1:0-760 GCF_015163535.1 Vibrio sp. OPT46
TTAATTATAAAGCCTTCCTATGGAAGGCTTTATTTTTATCTACGAATATAAATAGAGCTCGTATTATCTTTGTGAGATTCAGGCACTCTGAATCCGAACTTCAACATAATATTGAATAAAACCTTATTAAACAGTTCTAATTCTATCGTCTCTAATTTACTTCCTATTTTACTATCTCTAAGTTCAGGAAAATTGAACTTAGCTTCCTTTAAGATACTAGCTATCTCATCAGAATTGATGCTCTGTTTACTTAATAGTTTTTTGTTAATGAACTCTTCATATGCACGAGCACATTTCATCAATCGTAACGCAAATTCATTCATAACTGACATTCTTTGAAACGTAAAAAATTTAATTTTTAGTGAGAACACTTGCACATCGCACTATCAAAAATAATATCAGAACGCAATTAATGCACTCTGTAAGAATTATCTGAATCAAGCTGAAGTAAAGGCTGAATATAACGTCTAATTAAAACATCTCTCCTAATTAGAACCGTCAATACAATTAAATATTTTCTTTGTTTAGGTCGCCTTTTCTTATAAGGAAATTACTTTTTCCATGGAGGAAGGCGGAACAAACAAGGTGGAAACACCACTTCCTCCCAAGAAAACAAAATAGCTTTAAACCTTTGTTTTAATTGAACTTAATATACGGCACGCATCTTGCCACTGATAATTAAACTAAGGCGTAGCATTCAAAGTATTCAAGCCAATAAGAGATGAGAGGAGCACACCTCATGAGTTCTTTAGACCCAGTA
>NZ_JADDYG010000898.1:770-17699 GCF_015163535.1 Vibrio sp. OPT46
TTTAATATACGGCACGTATCTTGCCACTGATAATTAAACTAAGGCGTAGCATTCAAAGTATTCAAGCCAATAAGAGATGAGAGGAGCACACCTCATGAGTTCTTTAGACCCAGTAAAAATGGCAACCCAATTCGCACAATTGGACACAAACCCATTCAAAAACCGTTACCAAGCGCAAGCTAATGTGTACCAGTCACAACTGTCAGCTTTTAATAAAGTTGAAAGCGCACTACGTGATTTTCGTACTGCAATGAAAGAGATGAATAACAGCACAAACAGCATCATCAAAAACAGTGCGACACTCTCTCAAGAAGGTAACTTTACTGCAAACGCGGATGCTAAAGCGCTAACGGGTAACTATCAGATTTTTGTAGAAAAAGTGGCAACGGCGCATCAAGTATCTACAGGTATGCCTGCAGACCTTGAGGCAACGACAGAAGTACCAACAACTGGATCTTTAGAATTCACCATCAACGGTGAAACAATGACTCTAGACTTGTCCTCCGTTGATGTTAATGGTGACGGCACTGCAACGATCAGCGATTTAGCCAGTGCGATTAACAATCACACGGATAACCCTGGCGTTAACGCCACTCTAGTTCGCTCGAATGGTCAAACACACTTTATGCTATCGAGCACTGAGACTGGTGTCGAAAATAAGATCAACGTATCTGCATCGGGTACTGGCCAAGCGTGGTTTGAAGACGCCTTCACCAACCTCAAGCAAATCAACGCTCCGCAAGATGCGGTTATGTGGCTAGGTGCAAAAGACTCAGGCCTGAAACTAACCAACGCAAGTAATACTTTTGAAGGTGTCATCGACGGTGTTGACATTACCGTATCTAAACCGCAAGCCGCGGGAGATTCGCCAATCGGTTTAAAAATTGGAGCTGATAGCGAAGGCACTAAAGAACAACTAGATAAGTTTGTGGAAACCTACAATGCCCTTGTTTCGACTATCGATCAGTACACCCAAATTGGCGGTGAAGATCAGAAACGCGGCGTGCTCGCTAGCGACTCGACATTGCGTTCTATTGAGAGTCAGTTAACGGGGTTAATCCGAGGTGAACACAATGGTATGCGCCTAAGCGAAATCGGCGTGAGCCTAGACCGCAACGGTAAAATGAAAGTTGATCAAGAAAAGTTCAAAGAAGCTCAACAAACAAACAGCGCAGGCTTAGAGGCGTTGTTTAATGGGGATGACGCTTTGCTAGATTCTCTTGACGCGATGGTAGAGCCTTTCTTGAAGTTCTCATCAGGTACCTTCAGCACGCGTAAAGACGCAATACAGTCAAGCTTAGACCGAATCAAAGATAAACAAACCAATTTAGAGCGTAAGTACGAAATGTCGTACAACCGCTATCTCAAACAATTCACTCAAATGAATTCAATTATGACCCAAATGAACCAAACCATGTCCATGTTTAATGCTCAAAAATAAGACATTTGGTTCCAAATTTAGGAGAAATATTCATGCTTATGGATTCTGGTTACGATTCGTACCAACAAGTCGATCTCGACGCTCAAGCGGCAGCAGCAAATCCACACCAATTGGTCATCATGTTAATCGATGGCCTACTCGATGAAGTTGAACGTATTCGCGGCCACCTAGCCGCAAATCGTTTGGCCGAGAAAGGGAATGGAATCAACAAATGCATGAACATCTTGATTGGACTAACAAGTGCTCTAGATGATGAAAACGGCGGTGAAATTGCGGAAAACCTACGCCAGCTTTATGACTTCTGCCAAGTCGAACTTTATTACGCTAGCGTGCAAAACGATGCAAATCGCTTGGTTAACGTTGAGCGTGTAATGGGTAACATTCGTGAAGGTTGGATGAATTTTGGACAACAAGCATAAAGTATCGCCAGAGCGATTCCGTCATTTATCTCAGCTCATCCAGTTCGCCGCAAAAACGGCCGATTGGCATGCGCTCAAGCGGTACGACTTGCAGTTGCGAGAGCTTTTGATCAGTCACAAGCCTTTTTTGAAAGATCCTAAGCTTGCACCTGAAATCCAGCGAGCGAAAACAGTGCACGCTAATGCCTTCGCAGTATTAGAGAAGTCGACCAACGAGTTGAAAAAAGAGATGAACATGGTCAATGACCATCAAGAACGCGCTATGGCCTATCAATTAGCAATGACCATGGAGCTAACTCAATGATCATACCTTCTTCAACTCAGCACTCGGGTAATTCGCCAGCTAACAATGAGGGTCACATCAAGCAAGCGAACTCGGTACACGGCTTTTCTCATGGTTTTAAATCAGGGAACAAGCAGAATGGTGAGCAAGACTTTAACTCTGCGTCAGCGGTACCGAGTTTTCACCTTACGGCCTCTACTTTGAACAACGCAAACAAAGTACAAAGTCATGGTTTTGATACTGATGACCGCTCAGCTTCAGATCCGGATGCCAACTTGACCAGTACACCAGGGTTAACAGAATCGACTGATCTTGCAGCGCAAGCTCAAGCTTTAACCCAGGGTATGATTACCATGGCAGAGAAGCAGGCTGAGAAACTAGGAAAAGCGTCATCTTTAATGACTGCGAGCGAAGTTAAGTCTGTTACTCAAGATTCGTCTAACGCTATGTTAAACACATCATCAAAACAAGATGTGAAGCAAAGTCTGCCGACTTCATCGAGTTCGCGTTTGCCTATCTCCGGTGCTGAGTTTCAAACTCTTTTGAATCAACCTGTTCAAGGGCAACCAACCGCATCTCTACTTCAAGCACAAGCTCCTACAACACAATCTGCACATTCACCTGTTGCGACGAGTCATGTTCAAGCTCAAGGCTCTGAGTGGGCAGCGGTGCGTGTTGATACCACTGCCGGAAAGTGGGGGGAGCAAATGATGCAAGTATTACATGATCGCGTGACGCTCCAAGCTCAACAAAATGTACAAGAAGCAAAAATCCGCCTAGACCCACCAGACTTAGGGAAATTGGATTTACTTGTACGTGTTGAAGGTGACCGATTGAGTGTCCACATCAACGCCAATGCCGCAGCAACACGAGAAGCTTTAATGCAAGTTTCGGAACGATTGCGTACTGAGTTACAAGAGCAAAACTTCGTTCATGTCGATGTCAATGTTGGCTCTGATCAAAACCAAGGTCGAAATGACCCACATGCAAACGAAGAAGACGCCAATATTTTCGCCGCACGAGAATCTGGTGCATTCCAAACCACGACAACAACTAACTATTCAGAACACTGGCTAAGCACTCAAGCTTAGTAAATCTTCGAGGAAAAAGGTTATGACCAAACAACAAATGATCGCCCTGTTTATCGCCATGATCATCACCAGTGCCCTCGTTTCGGCCGTCACAATTATGGGCGGAATCTGGTACTTAAACAAACACGCTCAAGAGTCACCTGACTCTGGTTCACTGATCGAAGACTCTCCACTGTCTTTTTTGGTCACAGAACAACCGACAAGTAAAGGTCCTAGCTTCCATCCTTTGGACAAAGTCGTTTTGACCGTTAAAGGCAAGAAACAGACTCACTTTGTGATGCTAGAACTGGCAATTGAGACACGCCGTCCAGAGCGTATCAAAGAGATCGATGAATACATGCCTATGGTACAAAACTCTCTATTAAAACTGTTTAGCGACAAAACGTTTGATCAGTTACAGCAAGCGGGTGCCATCGATATTCTGCAAGACGAAGTGAAGCAAACGCTTCTACTCGCTTTTGCTAAAACAGACATCGTCCGAGAAATCGACGATGTTTTGTTGACTAAATATGTTGTGCAATAACGGAGCACAACCATGTTAGACATGAATGTACAAGACACTTACACCACAGAAGAGGAAGTGACAACACCGTCACGACCAATTGATGAAAACGCATTGCTACAACGTCATCAGGTCATGGTAAAACGCGTAGTTAACCAGCTGCGCGTTCATGCCACTTCTCACTGTAGTATTGAAGATATGCAGCAGATAGGCCTTATCGCTCTAGTCGAGGCTGGACGCCGATATGGCGATGTTGACGATCCTCACTTTCCTGCTTTCGCCGTTTGTCGAGTTCGGGGAGCTATTTTAGACGAATTACGCCGACTAGATTGGCGTTCACGTAAGACTCGTCAACAAGCCCACGAGCTCAACGACGTGACTCGAGATCTCACTCGAACGTTAGGTCGAATGCCAACGGATGCCGAAATCATCCAGGCTTTAGGGACGAATGAGCAAGATTATTACAACCGCCAAAATGCCGCTCTCGCAGGCGAGATGCAAAGCCTTGACCAACTGATGGAGAGCAGCGGTGATAGCTACATTGGCGGGCAATACGATGGCATGGAACATGAACATATTCGTCGTAGTTTAGACAGTGCTTTGGGTAAATTACCTAAGCGCGATCAACTGCTCCTGACTCTGTTCTATCAACATGAACTCAACTTACACGAAATAGCTCTGGTATTGGATCTGACACCACCTCGTATATGTCAGCTTCACAAACAAGCGCTGAAACAACTCAACCAATTAATGTCCTCTTAGGAGTCACAAGATGCAAAAGTTTTTTGGAGTGCTCACTATCCTGGTGTGCGTCTTCGGTGGATATATGTGGGCCGGTGGTAGCTTAGGTGCTATCTGGCAGCCAGCCGAATTCCTTATCATTATTGGCGCCGCTGCTGGTTCTCTGATCATCGGTAATCCGCCTCATGTACTGAAAGAAATGCGTCGCCAAGTGCCAGCGACCATTAAAGGTCCAACAGAAGAGCATGAGTACTACATGGAATTAATGGCACTACTCAACAACTTGCTAGAGACAGCGAGAAACCGCGGATACAAGTTTCTGGATTCTCATATTGAGGCTCCGGAGCAAAGCTCTATGTTCCTCGCTTACCCGACGATCGCAGAAGATCATCGCCTAATTTCTTTCATTACTGACAATTTACGTTTAATGGCAATGGGACAGATGTCGCCTCATGAATTAGAGGGACTGCTAGAGCAAGAAATCGAAGCAATACAGAACGAAATGCTTTTACCTTCACGCTCACTACAGCGTACAGCTGAAGCACTACCTGGCTTCGGTATTCTTGCAGCAGTTGGTGGCATCATTATCACCATGCAAGCTATTGATGGCTCAATCGCTATGATTGGTTATCACGTTGCGGCAGCTCTCGTTGGTACATTCATTGGTATTTTCGGTTGTTACTGTGGCTTAGATCCACTAAGTAACGCCATGGCTCAGCGAGTAAAACGTAATATGACTGCTTTTGAGTGCGTTCGTGCAACCTTGGTTGCCTACGTAGCGAAAAAGCCGACATTGCTCGCCATTGACGCTGGTCGTAAACATATTCAGCTAGACATCAAACCAACATTCAACCAAATGGAGAAGTGGTTAGCTGAACAGGAGGGATAATGCAAAAACAAGAGCATGTAGTGTTCAAACGTGCCAAAGTATACAGCCATGATGAGTCGTCTCATGGCGGCGCGTGGAAAGTCGCGTTTGCTGACTTCATGATCGCCCTAATGGCGCTGTTTCTTGTACTTTGGGTTATGCAGGTGGTAGACAAAGAAGAGCGTAAAGCGATTGTTGCCCACTTGCATAGTTCAAGCGTATTCGACAAGAGTTACGGCAACCCATTTGATACGTCACAAAGTATTTCTCCTATCGACTTGGCACAGGACTCTTCTGTGCCAAGTAAACACAACTCCAACCATGTGGTAAGCTCTTACTTCAAAGGTGATGGGGATGGACCAGAAATTGATTCTTTGATTCCTGGTAACTTCGATACTCAAGAGCAACTTGCCGCACTAGCGAAAGTAATTGAGCAAATGACTGCCCAAATTAATGCGCAGGGAAATGTAAACGTCACGGTGACACCACAAGGTTTGCGTATCGTCCTTCAAGATGATTACAAACAGCATATGTTCAGCCGTGGTGGTGCAGAACTTACTCCTTTTTTTGAAGATTTACTGCTCGCACTAGCACCTGTATTTCATCGTGTTAATAACCCTCTGATCATCAGCGGACACACAGATGCAATTCCATTTAAAAAGCGTTTTGGTCGTCAATCTAACTGGGCGTTATCAGCCTCTCGAGCAGACGTAGCAAGAAATACGTTAGTTGAAGGCGGTATGCCGGATGATAGAGTAATGCAGGTAACGGGTATGTCAGATAGAGCGCTGCTTAATCCTGATGAGCCAGATTCTAGCGAAAACCGTCGTATTGAGCTGTTTGTTTTAACGACTCCTGCCGCTAAAGTGCTTGAGACCCTTTTTGGCAACCACCAAGAAAGCGAACTGCAAAAAGCGAAAGATAAGGCTGAATTCAACCAACCAGTCATTCGTCAAGAAGTCATCAATTACTCCGGCGATACCGCCACCAGCGAAGTAAAAATTCAAGAATTATAATCTTTAAAGGTCACCACTCTGGTGGTGACCTCTCTAACCAAAGCCTCTGTTACTGTGACTTTTTAGTTGAGTTCTATATGCACATAACATCATCCGAAAAAAGAAAAAGCGACTTACTAAAGAAAGCCTTTTTATGGCTCATTGTCTTCGATTACCTTTTATTGGCGTTTTTCTTAACTCAGCTATCAAGTATGACACTAAACAGCGGAACCATGATCAGCTTGTTACTTGTTGTTTATAACGTCTTACTTGTTTCGCTATGTTTTCAACGAACCAACAAGCAGGACTCTTACATTATCTACCCTGTTTTGTCCGCAACGTTATTAGCATTTGTCTGCTTTCTTTACTTCTTTTTTTTAATTTAGCTCCCCGACTCGACCATTGATTTTACTTTTACTGCTTTTTCGAAGTGGTCGAGCTGATGAGTCTGAATCCACCACGTAGCCGCTTCCATCAACAGCTCTGGGTCGTCATTTTTATTAGCGAAAAACGCATAAAATGAGAGACCAACCAATTCACCTTTACTCGCGATCTTTTTGTCACAGACCTCTATAATTTTGTCTCTCAGCGAAGCTCTCATTTCTAATCCCTTAACCTAGTACATACTCACTAACCATACGGTTGAAAGAAATCAAATCAAACGAGCCTTTAATTTCAAAACGCACTCTTCCAACCTCACTCATGAAGAACTCGATTTCACAATCCAAATCAAAAGTACCAGAGGTCTCGATAGAAAATGCATTGATCTTACTGTAAGGCAAAGAAGTGTAATCCACTTTTGAGCCGGTAATCCCTTGCACATTTGCCGCTATCACTCGCTTGTTCGTAAACACCACTTGGTCACGAACTGTTTTAAAAGCAGCGAAAATAGTCTCACCATCAATCAAGAACTTAAGGAAGTCTTCTCTGGCATTAGAAACGTCAATCGGCTTAAGCTTAAATACAGAGGAATTGTCGAAATCAATCATAATTAATCCTTTGAGTGGGCGTTAGAACGAATTATCAACGTATCAGATAGCACCACTTTTGCCTACTCGCAACGCACGTTTCTGCTTGATTCGCCCAACAACAAAGCGTCACTCACTTCCACCCTTGCATCCATTGCTCAGAGTCTTTTAGGTCTTGCCAGTTCATCTCTCGGTCGCGTTTACTCATGACTGCCTCGATGACACATCTCACAACGTTACCATCTTCATCTAGTTCCATTTCCGTCACGACAAAATGCTTCTCTTTGTTTTTAGGTGAAATAGCCGTCCATTTACTGTGCAATAGTTTCTTAGGGTGGATTCTGTTCATCGCATTGTACCAATTTAACTACCATGTTGATGTATACGACTGAATACCAAGAGAGAATCAGATTTTGTTTTTGCAAACCGACAAAAGATAAAACCGCAAAAGAGATCACTCCCTTTCGCGGCCCTAACTACAACCCGACTAGGTCTTCTGACCATTCAATCGAGGGTTTAAGTACTGACTTTGGAGCAACTGTAGCCCTTTACCGACCAGAACAATCACTACCGCGCCAATCAGGACAGGCGTGAAGAGAAAACTCCATCCCTGCCCAGACGCCATGATCAAAATTGGATTTGCCCCCGCAGGTGGATGAGTGGTCTTCGTAATCAGCATCGCAGACACACCTAGCCCCGTCGCAATCGCGAGCGTGACCGGCGTGACGTCAACATACTGGCTAAACGCAATACCGATAGATGCCGTGATGAAGTGACCAATGATCACGTTTTTTGGTTGAGCGAGAGGGCTGCTAGGCACCCCAAACACCAGTACTGCGGTAGCACCAAATGGTGCCATCAGGAGTACAACCTCCGTCAGTGATACCTCAGCGTAGGACAATACGCCAATAGCCAACGTAGCGCCAAGCCCGGCAACCAACGATAAAATTAAATTATTCATAAACACCTCAAAGTAGACCGAATTGTCTACAAAATAAAATAGACAAATCTGTCTACCTTTGTCAATATGTGTTTATGGAACTTTTTGAGGACATAGTTATGAACAAAAAGAAACAGTTATTGATCGACACAGCTTTGTCACTGTTTTATAAACAAGGCATCAACTCTATTGGCATCAATGAAGTCCTCAATGTTTCCGGCGTGGCTAAACGCACGCTATATAACCATTTTGAGAGCAAAGAAGCACTTATCATCTCCGCATTAGAACAACGCCACGAAATATTTATGGAATGGTTGGAGGAAAAGCTTTCTTCAGCACAAACGTGCGCGGAAGTGATCGATCAGTTATTTACAGCACTCAACGGCTGGTTTCATGGCTCTGAAGAAAAGTTGGGCGAGTTTCGCGGTTGCTTTTTCATCAATACGTCCGCGGAATTCAGTGACGACAGTGGCGAGATCGCAACGTATTGCCGCTACCATAAGCAGCAAGTCAGAGAGCTAATTCAACGCTATCTCAAATCAGACAACGCTTCATTACTCGATGCCATTTGCTTCATGAAAGAGGGCGCGATCACTACCGCTTACATGACGAAAGAATACGACAACGTCACGAAGAAATGCGTGACCATTTTGCACAAGCTTTAATGCGTTCAGGTATAGTCATTTGCGGATTAAGTATTCAAACCAAAGGCACCAATCGGTGCCTTTCGTTTTAGTTAGTGAGTGTACTTACAGCTCGTGCTCGGTACGAGCAATGATATCGTCTTGAGCATCTGGTGATAGCGCGGTGAAGAAGGCTGAGTAGCCTGCAACTCGCACAACCAGATCACGATATTGTTCAGGGTTCTTCTTCGCTGCTAGCAAGGTCTCGCGAGAGACGATGTTGTACTGAACATGCCAGCCTTTGTGGTGGTTGAAGAAGGTGCGAATCAACATAGAAAGCTTGAGCTTGTCCCCTTCAGACTCAACTGCTGCCGGGCTTAACTTCTGGTTAAGCAGCACGCCACCAAGGATCTTATTCGCTTGAATCTTACCAACCGAGTTGTACACTGCCGTTGGACCTAAACGGTCTGAGCCAGATGATGGGCTTGCACCTTCTGCCAATGGCGTTTTCGCTTTACGACCATCTGGCGTTGCCATGGTTGAAGCACCGAATGGGACGTTTGCCGAGATACTTGATGTACCTGCGTAGTAACCGCCGCCAATTGGACCACGCCCATGACGCGTATTAACGAACTGCTCTAGCTCATCAATGTACACTTGGTAAGCGTCTGCCAATAGTTGGTCTACCGCGTCATCATCGTTACCGTATTTTGGTGCAAAGTTGATAAGACGTTGGCGAAGCTGTTCGTTCTCCATGCCATCGAAATCTTCTGCCAATGCTTTTGCTAGCTGTTGTTGTGAGATAAGGGGCTGAGTGATTTGCGCATCATCGAAAACAAGGTGCTTGATGGCAGCTAGGCTGTTACCCAAGTTCGCGATACCGACTTGCAAACCAGATACCCAATCGTATTTCGCGCCACCTTCTTTCACGGTTTTACCGCGAGCCAAACAGTCATCCACCAGCGTTGAACAGAAAATGTCTTGAGCTTGCTGTTCAAGTACGCTGTCGACTACAGTATCAATCTCAATCGATTTACGGGTGTAGTAGCGGATTTGCTCTGCCCAAGAAGCGGTCACTTGCTCAAAGTTCTCAAAGTTGCCTTTTGCTAATGACTTATCGTGTGGCAAGAAAGCTTTACCCGTTGTTGCATCCACACCTTCGTTCAATGAAGCTAGCAAGATACGGGCGAAGTTAATGAAGCTCATGCCCGTACAACGGTAACCCCATTTGCCCGGAACTGCGGTCTCGATACAGCCGATAGATGCGTAGTTGTAAGCGTCTTCTTTCTCTACACCAAGCTTGATGAATTCAGGAATAACAATCTCATCGTTGTTGAACGCTGGCATACCAAATCCGCATTTAATCACTTCAATACAGCCCATTAAGAACTCTTGGTTTAAACCTTCATGGTAACGCACACTCAAGTTAGGTTGCGTCGAACGTAACTGACCACAAGATTCCAAAATCACCCAAGAAAGTGGATTCACTGCATCTTCAGGCTCACCCTTTTCATTCAACTTCTGACCGCCGATACACACGTTTTGATACAGCGGAGAACCTGCGGAGGCTTTAGAGTGCGCACCAGAGCGAATCTTGTTAACTTCAAGCAACTTCAACCAACAGCTTTGTAAAAGCTCTAGTGCAAAGTCTTTTTCAATCGCGCCGTTTTCGATATCACGAACATAAAACTCGTTGAGGAATTGGTCCATACGACCGAAAGAAACCGAGTGACCATTCGATTCGATTTGTAGCATCAACTGAACGAAATAGCTCAACTGCAGTGCTTGCCAGAAGTTTTCTGGTGCGTGGCTCGCGACATGACGACAGTTTGCCGCAATGCTTTCTAACTCAGCTTTGCGCAGCGGGCGTGTCTCTTCTAGCGCCATTTTTGACGCCAATTCAGCGTAGCTCACTATGTGATCTTGAATCGCAAGCAGTACGATTTCGACCGATTTGTAGAACTGCTCTTTCTTCAAGCCTTCAAAGGTCGAAACATCATTGTTAGCACGGTGCTGACGAACATCCTCTAACAAACCGTTCATGCCTAGCTTCAAGATTTTCTCGTTGTCCACCGCAAGGTGCGCGTCACCCGAAGTCATGTTGCCTTCGGCTTTAATGATGGTGCTGGCTAAGATTTCTTGCTGCTCATCAGTGAACAAGCCATAACAACGGTCTTGAACGGTTTTACCGCGCCAGTACGGCGTGATACTGTGGATGCTTTGTTTATCTTCTTCGGTGACAGCAAAGCCAGCACCTGGTCGGTCGGCTAGCTCATCAATTTCCGCTTCAATCCAACGTACAGTGTATTCTGGGAACATAGGCGCAGCGCGCACTTTGCTCGCTTGGTTACCGACGATCAATTCATCGTGTTTAATCCAAATCGTACGAGTGCGTAAGTGCTCTTGCAGTGCTAGCGCACGTTGGACAATCACAGGTTTGTCTTCGTTTGCTTGATAAGCACGAGTGTATGCCTCTGCACGCTCGGTACAGACAGGTGGCGTTACGATATTTACCAGTGCCGATTTGTGCGCTTTGATACGCTCAGGAAGGTAATTCAGGTCCATAGTTAACCTCTTACAATCACGTTAAGTTGGGTGTTTTCGCTTGCGTATTGCATGGCGCTTTCTAGCAGTTCTGGTTTGTTTAATGGCTTGTCAGAACACTCGTAAGGCATATCGAGCAAGCGGTATTTATTGATGCCGAGCGTGTGGTACGGCAGCAAGTGAAGTTCTTGGCAGCTTTCTAGTGAAGCCGCAAAATCGATGATGTCTTTCAACTCTTCGATGGTGTCATTGAACCCCGGCACCACTGGAACGCGAATCACAATGCGTTTCGCGATAGGTGCCAGTTTTCGGAAATTGTCTTTGATGCGTTTTAGTGAACCTTTCGCCCAGCTAAGAAACTTTTCTTCATCGGTGTGTTTTAAATCCGCCAACCAACAATCGATATGCGGCGCGGCTTTTTCGACGTTCTTCCACGGCACATGCATGCACGATTCAATCGCAGTCGAGACTTGGTTGTCATGCAGACGCTGTGCGAGTTCTGCCACCAAATCCGCTTGCATGAGTGGCTCACCACCGGAGAATGTCACGCCACCTTGGCTTTGGTCATAGAAAGGTTTGTCTTTCATTAAGGTGTCGAACAACATGTCTGATTTCGCCTCTTCACCGCAGACAGTCAGTGCTTGCGTAGGACAGACGTCTCGCAGCGCGATCAGTTGGTCTTCTTTGATGGCTTTGCGATTGATGATGATCTGGTTGTCGATACGTTGAATACCATCGCTCACCGTTTCACTACCCGCCGTGGTTTGAGTTGTAGCTTGATAAGCAGAAACGCACAGCTGGCAATCTTCCATGCAGCTTCGCTGATCAAAAAGCAGTGAATGCTTTTCGCTGCGGCTTTCTGGGTTTTGACACCAAGGGCAAGACAAGCTGCATCCTTTAAGAAAAAGAATGGAACGAATGCCATCGCCATCATGGGTAGAGAATCGTTGAATATTGAAATACATCTCTGCTTGCCTCTTGGTCTGTGCTACCGCTGTGTACTTAATCCGTTTCTTTCTTGCTGGTTAAGTCTTATGAACAGCTTTTCTTTGTTCGAACTGAAAGCTTCATTTGAGCGTTTACAAGTTTCACTTAACTTTCATTTAATGAAATTATTATAGTTTCAAATGAAATTTCAATTGATCAAAATCAAGATCTCGTTCGATTGTCAGATCTATAGTGATCCCATCATCAAAACGAAGATTTTGTTTAAGGTAGAAACCATGATTGAACTTTATTTAGATACTGCTGATGTGGCAGAAGTAAAACGCTTTAACCAATGCCTACCGCTAAAAGGCGTGACGACAAACCCAAGCATTTTGGCGAAGTCAAAACAGGGACTGAATGAAACCCTAGCAGGCATGCAAGAAGCACTTGGCGGTACACCTCGCTTTCACGCTCAAGTCGTGAGTTCAACCGTCGAAGGTATGCTGGCAGAAGCGCGCCAACTGAATGAATTGCCTTACGATATGGTGGTAAAAGTGCCAGCAACAGAAACAGGCTTAGCTGCAATTAAGCTAATGAAAAAAGAGGGAATTCAGGTTCTTGCTACCGCTATCTATTCAGCTCAACAAGGTTTCCTAGCGGCACTGTGCGGTGCTGACTACCTAGCACCTTACGTAAACCGCATTGATGCGATGAACGGCAACGGTGTTGAAGTGGTCGCGGATCTTCAATTGTTGCTCGATCAAAACCAACTACCAGCGAAGATTTTGGCAGCCAGCTTCAAGAACACTCAACAAGCGATGGAGGTGATGAAACTGGGTATCGAAGCCATTACATTACCAACCGATGTGGCGGCACAAATGTTCGCTCACCCAGCAGTAAAACCTGCGGTTGAACAGTTCGATAAAGACTGGAAAGAGGCGTTCGGCGATAAACTTTCATTTGAAAGCTAATTAAAAGTAGCAGCGAGATGTCTTAGTTAGGGTCTATTGAACTTTCACGGTTAAATTTTGTTCGAGATAAAAGCGTTTTAATCGCGGCGAGAGGTTTGCCGCCTAGTCATTCTAAGCAATTACCTCTCAACAAAGAGTAAAACGCTTTTAGCCGAACCCTTCGGGTAGCGTTTGTGGTTCATTTATACTTCATTACCGGCTTATCAGTTACACCAACTACATTTCAAATGTCTCTGCCTCATATAAATTACCCACAAATAGCTGCAAAAATCAGCTTGAAAGCTCAATAGACCCTATTAATAAAGGGAGTCTTAACTCACCCTGTGCGCCGGTGAGTTTAAGATTCCCTTGTGTCTTTCATATAAAGAGGCGATGTTTACAGCAGTTCTCTGTTGGTCAGTGACCAAAGGTACACGCGCTTGAGTAAACTGATTTTGATCCTTTTACGAATACCTCGTTTGGAATTGCGGAATCGGTCTGGCAGCACAATGGCTTTCATCTCGGTCTTCATTTCTTTTCTATCCACCAACACAGTAGACCTCCGATGCAGTAAGCCAGCAGATCTTTCCAATCAAATGTGGCGCCCAAAATCACTGCCAGAGGCGATGAAGGTTCGATACCAAGCCAAGCTGCGACCTGAAGCAATTGCCCCAACTCGACGGCAAACGCAATCAACACCACCAATGAAACCAGCCAGTTAACGGGCATAGAGAACATACTTGCAAGAAAGTAGTAGAGCCAAACTACAACGAGAACATCACCAAATGTCGGACGAATAAAGCTGTCTCGAACATAGAGTGCGATAACGACCAATGCGATAAAACACACCAAACTTTTCAGTCCATTTTTTGCAGAAAATCGCAGGTGGATAGCGGATGTCTCTTCCACCATATCACTTGGCTGACCAGTGAGAGTTTCTCGCTTAAACGTCTTCATGATTCGCCTTTGCACTTTCTTCCGCTTTCTTATTTCGTGCGTACCAGTCGATGTTGCGTGTAATGACCATAGTGAAACTCAAAATCGCGAAACACAGTAATGCCCCCATGACCAATGCGTAGCTTTCTGCTTGTAGCAAGCCAAACAGTAATCCGTAGAGAGTGAGCAAACACGCTCCGAAGATCGCGCCGTGTTTGGTGTTGCTCAACATACCGCTCACGTAAACACTTAAAAGCCCCGTCGATGCGACTGCTGACACCACATATGCCCAGTTAAAGCCGAGGTGTTCACTCATCGAAATCAGCAATAGATAGAAAAGCGCTAAAGCCAGACCAATAAAGCCGTATTGTACTGGGTGAACCGGACGCGCTTGGAACAGCTCCAGTAAGAAGAAACTCGCAAATACTAATGTGATAACCAACAGTGAATAGTTCACAGCTCGGTGAGATTTCAAATAGTGGTCCACGGGATCAATCAAATCTACGCCCATTTGTCGCTGTTCAAGCTCGTGACAAGCGTGATTCGATGACAAACAGCTTTGGAACAGCTGCGCAATATTGGTAGAGAAGTTGTTGCTCGCCCACTGTGCGTTAAATCCATCTTCAGATACTTCTGATGACACCGGTAAGTAATCACCGATAAAGCTTGGATGCGCCCAAGTTGAAGAGAGTTCAACCGTTGTTTGACTGCCAATTGGTGTGACTTGAAGCTGTCCCATCCCTTGTAGCAAGAAGTTAAGATCGAAAGCCAAAGGTTGTGCTGGGTTTAGGTCTGCAAGTGTCAGATCACTGTGGAAGCCTTGTGGTAACTGATTTAACCCCGTTCCCGGTGCGACTTCGA
Organism: Vibrio sp. OPT46; assembly: GCF_015163535.1. Lineage (NCBI taxonomy): Bacteria > Pseudomonadati > Pseudomonadota > Gammaproteobacteria > Vibrionales > Vibrionaceae > Vibrio > Vibrio sp. OPT46. The sequence goes on from NZ_JADDYG010000898.1 coordinate 15,860, forward strand.
TGTTAGCACTCTCCATGGTCATGTCATCCAAACGAATTAATCCGCGGCTATCTTCAATGCCAACCACTAGGCTCATGTTGTCAATATCAAGCCCCTGCAACGCCGCGAGATCGTCTGCATCGAAAGTGCCTTTCAGTGCCACTTGTGCTTTGTATAAACGCGCACGGTATATGCCTCGGTACTTTTCAAAACTGTCCAGATTCGCGCTCATATCAAAAGTGCTAGGTAAAAGAAATTTACGACGCTCTTTAATCTGTACTTTGTCATCTCGGTAACTGGTTTCGGTGTAGTTAACCATGATGAATGGACCAATGATGCGCTGCTCGCCGCTGCTGCTGCGTGCGATGTCGTTTCTGACTTCATCTTGGCGATATGAGCGCTCTGAGATCAGCCCTGTGACCATTGAAAGCGGGATTTGCAATAAGACAAACAAAAACAGCACGAAGGCGAACTTCGTGCCGAGTTGGTTATTGAGGATCTTTTTCATGTTTCATTCTCCATTTGCTGATGGGAGTAATCTAAATCAGCAATTTGGAGAACGAATGGAGCTAATGTGGAGTTTCTATGGAGTTGGTAAAATCAGGGTCACTTTCACGCCAGAATCGACGTTTTCGACTTGCAACTGACCTTTGTGCAGCTTGATCACTTGCTCAACAAAATTAAGCCCGAGCCCAGTGCTCTTAACGCCATTTTCCCGAGCGAGGGAATAAAAGCGCTCGGTCAAACGAGGCATCGCATAGTCAGGAATGTGAGGACCTGAATTGAAAATCGACAAGCATACCTTCTCTTTCGTGACCTCAGCTTTCCATTCAATGCATCCCTCTGAATCAACAAAATCCAGCGCATTGTCCATCAGGTTAAAAACGGCTTGTTTCAGTAAGAAGGCATCACCAAGCACGGCTTGGTGGTCATCAATTTGGATGTTGGCAATCACCGACTTAGCACTCAAGCGCGCATCCGCCGATTCAAGCACTTCATTGACCATTTGTTTTAGCGAGATAGCTTCGACTTGTTCTAGCTCAGGGCGCTTTTCAAGACGAGCAAGTTCTAGCAACTTATCAATCAATGACTGCATGCGGTCGCTTTCTCGCTCAATGTTGCCAGCAAAGCGCGCGACCTTTTCTTCAGGCAACGGCATTTGCAATATTTCACTCGCGCCTTTAATCGCTGATAACGGGCTTTTCAGCTCATGAGTCAGCGTCTGTACGTACTCTTCCACATATTGTTTACCATCGAGCTGATTGCGCATTTTCTCTAATGCGTCGCTTAGCGTGCCGTACTCATAAAAGATACGAAATGTCGGCTTAGAGACCTTTTCACCCTCACCCATTTTGGTCGCGTAGTCTTCTAGCTTGTTCAGTGCCGAGTGAATTCGCCAAGCAAACAATGCCCCTGCCAATAGCACTAAACCACTCATCCATACCATCCAAAACAGCACATTGCGTTTAGAAAGATCGATGAAGGGCTGTACGGAGCGATTGGATTTTGCCACCGTCACGCTGCCAATGATTTCGCCTTTGTGGTAAATGGGCGCAGCAACATGCATAACGGTTGAGAGCGGATCTTTCGGGTCTTCGATGGTACTGCGCGCGCCGTATTGACCACGCAACGTGAGATACACATCGTTCCATTGCGAGTAGTCTTTGCCTACGTCTTGCTGCCAAGAATCCGCAATCACAATGCCTTGTTTATCGGTGATGTAAATTCGATGGTTAATCGCTTTTTTGCCAATTTCCCAAATGCGCGCTTGGGGTTCTCGCTGCCCATAAGCCGCTAGTAGTTTGGAGAAGCGACTCTCAGACAACTTTCCGTTCGCAACATCTTCTTCTGCCAATACCGC
>NZ_JADDYG010000898.1:17755-28483 GCF_015163535.1 Vibrio sp. OPT46
GAGCAAGTTCGCCATATCCACCAGCGTCTCTTCAGTGGTTTGACGCACGGTTGGCTTGAGTTCTAGGACGACCGTTTTGCTCACCATGTAAGCCGTCATCCCGACTAAGATGAAGTAGAGAAAAAACAGTCTGAGTCCAAGCGGGATCTTCGGCCAGCGATTCATCATTCACCTTTAATGCAGTAAAAGTAACCAAAGCCACGTTTGGTACAGATGCGTTCAGACATCTCAAACGGCTTCAACTTATGGCGAATGGCTTTGATGTGGGTATCGATATTACGCTCGTATGCAGCTTCCGGCGCCATGTCAGCAGCGACCATAAGTTGCTCTCGGCTCAATACATTGGAAGAGACAGAAATCAGTTTATCGAGGATTTTGAACTCCACCGCGGTCAGCCCAAGCATTTGCCCGCCAACACCGTAGTCGAAGTTCTGCGCAACTAAATCATGGTTCAATGGAGGTTGTTCTGGAACAGCTACAGGCTCCGGTTTGTGCTCCATCATTGGCGCTTTAGCTTTGATTCTAAGTTTAATGCGCGCCAGCATTTCTCGCGGGCTAAATGGCTTAGTCACGTAATCATCTGCACCAATCTCCAAGCCCACTACGCGGTCAATTTCATCGCTTCTTGCGGTGAGAAAGATAATGGGAATATCAGAAAACTCACGGATGATTTTGCATAATTCAAAACCATTGCCATCCGGTAAGCCTACGTCTAAGACAAGTAACGCTGCGGAGTTGTGCTGCAAAAAAGCTAAGCCCTCTCCTGCTGTTGCCAACCACTCTGCGTGGTAGCCATCCATCTCTAATACATGAATCAGGTTCTCTGCGATAGCAGATTCATCCTCGATAATAAGGACGGTGGGTTGTTCGCTCAATGTCTTAGCCTCATTGACGGTGTTTATCTTTATGTTGGTATTATCACTTAATTTGGGGCCAAGGCTAGTGGATTGATGCAGCAAAGGCGCAGTTCGTGGATAATACTAATCAAACACACTTCTATTCAGCATAATAAATTTATCACTTAGATTAATGAGTCACCACAATTGTGAATACAATGATTTCAACCATTGATATGAACAGCGTTCATTTTAAACTCAAGTTATCAATTCGATTTTATTTAAAGGACAGTCACTGATGAAAAGAGCGCTAATCCCCCTGGCTTTACTGACTTTGCTCTCAGGTTGCGCCAGCATGTCTCCGGATGAGTGCAAAACGGCAAACTGGTACAACGTAGGTTATCAAGATGGCCGAGACGGCAACGATCCAAACATTATCAATAGCTATACCGAAGACTGTGGTGAAGCGGGTGTGACACCCGACCGAGCGAAATGGAAAGAAGGCTTTGATAAAGGCACTATCCAATATTGCTCACCAGACAATGGGTACACTGTCGGTATCGAAGGCAAAGAATATTACGGTGTATGCAGCAGCAAAGAGTTTATTGAGAACTACCAGTTGGGTCATCAAGAATATCAACGCCAGCAACGCATCCAACAAATCGATACTGAAATCTCGGTCATCGATAATCAGCTTGATGGCAATCCAGACAAAGATAATGCCAAGAGACTGAAAGAGAAGAGAAAGCGATTGGCTGACGAGCGTTCAAGCCTCCTATCGCCAACCATCAACTTGAATCTGAATTTCTAAATCGATTGGATTTAGCTTCTAAAAATTCATGGCCCTAGCTCAGTTCTAGGGTCATGAATTGACTGTTCGGATCGAGTTCGTAATCCCCGAACGGCTCGCAGTACACAAAGCCATGCTTTTCATACAACAGGCGCGCTGGTTTAAAAAACTCCATCGAGCCCGTTTCTAAACTCAAGCGCTGCAAACCTTTTTGCTTCGCTTGCTCAATCACATGAATCAATAATTGAGATGCCACACCTTGGTTTCTTGCCGTAGGCGTGGTGCGCATGGATTTCAGCTCCGCGTGTTGGTCATCCAACTCTTTAATCGCCGCACACCCAAGCAGTTGCTCACCTTTCCATCCGGTCCAAAACGTCACTTCTGGCGCTTTGAGCTTATCTAAATCTAACGCATGCACGCTTTCTGGTGGTGACGTGGCGTACATGTCCTGTAAATGTCCTTCCAACAGCGCTATCACTTGCGGCCGTTCTAAATTGTCGATTTCAATCCTCATCTTTCCATCCTTGGCTTTTAACTATCTAAGTCACCTTAAGTATATGTTTTAAAATTAAATGTCCATCCCAAAACTCAAAGATACCTAGGTTTGTACAAAACTAAGGCGATTGAATAATAGAAAAGCCCCAGCACAGATATCAAAACATCATGTGTTGGAGCTTCATTTGCATTTCTATGTAAGCCTATTCGTAAAGTTCTGGCGTACTTTGTAACTGCTCACTAAATTTGAAAATATCGTCAATCGAGTCGATTGGATGGCGGGTTTCTGTTTTAGCTTCATCAAAGAGGCCAATGTACTTTTGTTTGGTATTGAACCAAAGGCGACATAATGGCTTCCGATTGTTGTCATCAAGCAGGATACCAAAATAACTTTGCGTATCACGGGCGCACACTCGCTGTACATCAACTTGTTGTCGCAATATCGCCTTAACTACATTAAAACCCTCGATCTCTTCATCTGTCGTTTGAACTTTGGGTTTATCTTGAGCAGGTTCGACGGATTCTTCAAAGGTGTTAACGCTATCGTCTACCTTGATCGGTGCTTTATCATCTCCACCAATTGCAGATTTCAATCGAGCATTAATGCTGTCGTTCAAGAATTGTTTTAGGGCCTTCGTTGTAATATCCATGAACTGTGCTTTGACTTTTGCGGTTTGGACGCCATCGTACACTTTTGAAGTAAAGAATTTTACAAACTCCTCTTCAGGGTTCTGAAACTGTTCATGAAGTGCTTTTTTAATTTGATTGAGGTACTTGAGTTCACCGGCAGCATCAACTACAGACTCAACATCAAAAGAAGACTTTGTAAGCTTTTTCACTTCGGGAATTACGTGCTCATCAAGATTGGCAAGATCCAAAGTCAAAAACGGCTTTTCATCCATTTTATTTGGAGCGTCTAAGTCCGTAAAAAACTGATATTCAGATCCATTAGTTAAAATCGCAATACGTGCATTGGTTACTGAAAAATACCGAAACAATTGATTAGCATGTTTAGTGGCCAATGGCTCACCAAATTTTTTACACTCGATAAGAATTTGTACAACCCCATCTTTAATGAGCGCGTAATCTACTTTTTCTCCCTTCTTCGTAGCAATGTCAGCAGTAAACTCAGGGATAACCTCATTTGGATTAAAGACATCATAACCTAATACAGAGTGCAAAAATGGCATTACTAATGCGTTTTTTGTTGCTTCTTCTGTAGCTAAACTCGCTGATACTTGGGGAATTTTTTTGGAAAGAGCTTGAACTCGTTCTATAAAATCCATAATACACTCCATCATATTGTTCATTTAAACACTTAAAGTTTATATGACACTGGTATCTTAAAATGTTGTGTAGTTAAAAGTTTGAATGCCATATGCAAACACTTACCCAACAGCGAACTTAAAGCGGCTGCCTCATAATGTGCTGCGGTCCAACTGGGCCTCCGTGGTAAAGCTCATTGGTATCTTCAAACCCTGATTTTAAATAGCACTGATAAGCAGGTATGTTGCGGCAATTCACAGTGAGATAAAGCGCATCAAACTCGGGATAATGGCGTTTGGCGAAATCGGCAAACTGTTGAATGGCTTGCTTGGCGATGCCTTTGCCTTGATGACGGTGATCCACCAGCAAAGCCCGCACGCCTAAACTGTTTTCCGGGCAAAAATCGTATTTCTCACTGTAAGCTGCATCAAATAGAAAAAAGCCAACCACATCATCGTCTGTCAAAATCAGATGCGGAAGTTCTGTAGGTTCAAGACGCGTAAGCATTTCACCCACATCCGCGACCGTAAACTGCGATTGCTCTTCTAGCACGCTAAGTTCGCAAGTTTGTTCATGTCGCTCAGGCGAATACTTTTCAATAGTAATCATAATCTTCCTTGTTGTTTTTATGCTCAATTCATACAGGGTATGTCGTAAATAGAAATACCTAGTGTCGTATTTCCCACTCGCAGGCAAACGTTTAGCACTCTATTATCCTCGCCATTCGATAGAGAGGTTTCCATGTCCCGTTTTTTACTTTGTAGTTTTGCACTCGTTTTACTCTACCCTACTGCCATTGATTTGTATCTTGTTGGTTTGCCTCAAATTGCGTCAGATTTCAACGCCAGTGAGTCTCAGTTGCATATTGCGTTTTCGATCTATTTAGCTGGCATGGCTACCACCATGTTATTCGCGGGGAAAATTGCAGACTCTGTGGGACGAAAGCCTGTTGCCGTCGTCGGCGCGATGATCTTCGTGCTCGCGTCTTTTCTCGGCGGGATGGCTGAGCAACCAAACACTTTCTTGATTGCTCGCTTTTGCCAAGGCATCGGGGCTGGATCTTGCTATGTCGTCGCATTCGCGATTTTACGCGACACGTTAGACGATGAACGCCGCGCGAAAGTATTGTCGATGCTCAATGGCATCACCTGTATCATTCCAGTGATCGCACCCGTGATTGGTCACTTGATTATGCTGAAATTTCCTTGGCCGAGTTTGTTTACCACGATGGCAGGAATGGGCATTCTCGTCAGTGTATTGGCCATTTTTGTTCTCAAGGAATCACTACCCAGCCAACAAGGTGAAGAACAGACAACGCCAGAGAGCCATCAAGAGACGTTCTTCGAGCGATTTTTTATCAGTAGGCTGATCATTACTGCACTTGGAGTGACCACCATCCTGACCTTTGTTAACGCTTCACCAATTGTTGTGATGAGTATGCTTGGTTTTGATCGCGGTGGCTATTCTTCCATCATGGCGGGGACTGCGACGATCAGTATGTTGATTTCGTTCTCGGCGCCATTGGCATTGGGGATTTTCAAGCAGCGAACCTTAATGATGAGCTCTCAAGTATTGCTCGTTTGTTCAGCCATCGTGCTCAGTGCAGCCCATTTCCATGATGGACAACCTTTTTACTATGTGTTCGGACTTGGGCTGATTTGCGCAGGCTTCGCTTGTGGCTTTGGCGTGGCCATGAGCCAAGCGCTCAGCCCATTCTCTCAACAAGCTGGCGTGGCAAGCTCGTTACTGGGCATTGCTCAAGTTTGTAGTTCCGCGTTCTATATTTGGTTTATGGGTTTCATCGGCGTTACTGCACTGAATATGTTGGTGTTTATCTTAGTGCTAGGTAGCGTAATCAGCCTTGCTCTAATACTATTGATTCCAAAGCCTGTTCACGATACCCATTATGAAGAAATCCCTAGCGCGACTTGATTTAAACTTACTGTTCACTCTGCAATTATTGTTGCAAGAGCAAAGCGTCTCGAAAACCTCGAAAAAGCTGAACGTTACGCCCTCTACCGTAAGTAAGTCGCTCAACAAACTTCGTCATTGGTTCGATGATCCTTTGTTTGTCAAAACACCTAAAGGTCTTGCGCCAACGCCTTTGGCGCAAAGCATGGAGCAAGATCTTGCAGAATGGCTGCAAATTGGCAGCCAGATTGCAGAAAAACGCAGCGATATTACGCCTAAAGGAGTGCGTTTTGATATCACGATTGAGTCGCCATTAGTGCTCACAGTGCTGGACAGACTCATCGTCGCTATCCACCAGCGATACCCTGAAGCGAAAGTAAAAACCAGTAACTGGGATTACGATTCACTCGACGCCATCATTCGAGGCGAGGCGGATATCGGTTTTACCGGCCGAGAGAGTCACCCGAGATCAAAAGAGTCGTTGGATCTTCTGCCGTATTTCTTGGATTTTGAGATTCTATTTTATGACCTGCCGATAGTGTATTTACATAAAGATCATCCGGCATTACAGCAAGAGTGGAATCTCGAGACCTTTCTGAGCTACCAACACATCAATATTGTTTGGGAAAAAAGTGAAACTTGGGCGTTGGATGAAGTATTAACGGAACTAGGGCTACAGCGCTCTATCGGGCTGACGATGTCCAACTTTGAGCAATCTCTTTTTATGGCAGCGCAGCCGACGCATGACATGATCACCACCGCGCCGCACTATTGCAAAAGTTACACAGAAAAGCTGCATCTCGATTTGGTGTGCTTGCCAATTCCATTAGACCAAGCTCAACAAGACAAGTTACTGATTCCATTTACCATGATTTGGCATAAACGAAATGCGTACAATCCAAAATTGCTATGGTTGAAAAACACCATTAAGTCATTGTACAAACAACCTTCCCAACCACAGTAACACTTGGGCTAAGGTCAGGTTTTCTCTGGTTATTTTTAATGACTTTCTTGCTCTGATAGCTATAACTAATCACTTTATCAACTAATAAAAATGTTCTTTTGGATCTACACTAGCTGTTCATTTACACGCTAAGGGCCAAGGATGTCGACCTTTTTACTCACTGCTATTGCAATGCTGGCGTTCGCCGCCAATTCATTATTGTGCCGACTTGCCTTGGCCGAAGGGTTAATTGATGCAGGAAGCTTCACTCTCGTTCGATTGATATCTGGCGCGATTACCTTAATCGCAATGCTTGTCGTGAGAGGTCAGTGGAAAACCGATCGGCCAACTTCTCGCTTTCGCTTTTTTGCTGGCGTGGCGTTATTTGGTTACGCTGCCCTTTTCTCTTTCGCGTACTTACAACTGGCGACAGGAACCGGTGCTTTGCTTTTGTTTGGTGCCGTGCAACTTACATTACTGGCGATCTATTGGTTGCAAGGTGAGCGTTTTCAGTTTCTCGAAATCATCGGTATCGGTCTTTCAATTGTTGGATTTGTTTGGTTGATGTTGCCATCTGCCACTCGCCCCGATATTAGCTCTGCACTTCTTATGTTGATTTCTGGCGTTTGTTGGGCTGCGTTTACTGCGCTCGGTAAACAAGCGCCTTCTCCAAGTAGTGGCATCACGTGGGGATTCATCGCTGCATCAATAATTGGCGTGCTCCTTTCGCCATTAATCTTGTCCTCAATCCAACTTTCTTTGAGCGGAATGTTGCTCGCTATCGCATCTGGTGCCATTGCCTCTGGCCTTGGTTATACACTTTGGTACCAAGTCGTGCGTAAGCTCTCTTTACTTCAAGCCGCCGTCAGCCAACTTTCCGTGCCAGCCATTGCTTTGCTACTCGGCAGCATCGTACTCCACGAGCCTCTTTCACTGCATATTCTTTTAACCAGCGGCATCATTCTTGGTGGGATCGCTTTGGTTTTTTTATCTCGATCCAAAAAAACAAACGAACAATCGGCAAGCCGATAAAAAGTAATAACTTTCCCTCTCAAATACCCATTCATCATCTATGCTTTTTAAAGCAGTAAAGCTCATTGCAGATGGTACAAGTGGTCTGCTTTGGTACCAGGCGAAGAATATAAGGTGAGAATTGGCTCACACAATGCAACGATTTTGTTTCAAAAATGAGAATCGTCACAGATCGCGAATTTGCTCGTTTTAGGCGTTTCGCCAATAACGCCAAGGGCTAGCACGAGATCAAGCCAAATACGCACTTTTTGTTTTGACAAAGGGTTTACAAAGCACACTTTTTCACCCGCTATATTCCGCCCCCCGAATTTATTCAGAACAAGATTCTGATTATTCATATAAGAAATTCATCAACTTATAACGATAAGCCTGAGCAAACTTTGACACTATGAACGACAAAATAAAATTCGCTATTAAAGTATCGCTTAGCCTGACTCTGGCTTATCTGATCCCGTTTGCCATGGGTTGGCCGCAAGCATCGACGGCCGCAACCACAGTGATGCTGATTGCATCCACAGGCAGTCGTCGTGAATCACTCGCCAAAGGTACCTTACGCGTGTTTGGTACGTTGGTTGGCGCCGTCGTTGGCTTGTTACTGGTGGGATTGTTTGCTCAAGACCGCTTGTTGTACATGCTGAGCGTGTCGGTTGTGGTCTCATTCATTTTTTACTTCCGTAATGCCTATCAAAAAGATCCTACGCTACTCATGCTGACCGGTGTGATGACTTTGATGATGTCCAATGGCGGTGACGCAGAAGGTGCGTTCCTTTATGGCGTTGACCGCGCCTATATGACGGTGTTTGGGGTGGTGGTTTACACACTCGTGGGGACTTTCTTATTCCCGACCAAAACAGAACAAAACCTAAGACAGCTCATCGAACAACTCAACCAAGCACAACGCGCGTTGTTCACCGCTATCTTGCAAAATTTCGAGCAAAAATCGGCAGGGCAAATCTCTCCTCAAGAAGGCGGAGAAGAAAATCCAGAAACGGAAGAGCCACAACCTCCTAGCGTGGACACTCTCATCGAACAGATGTTTGCCGCTCAAAATGCGCTCGAACAGCGTTTTGCCACGGTCAGTGTGGAATGCAGTGACGTGTCGGCCTACATGAAAGAGTGGCGCTTGGCAGTTCATTTGAACAAGCAGGTAACGCAACAATTGACCGTCGCGGCGCACAGCCACTTTAGCCACCAGCAAGACCGTGAAAGCATCAGCAACTTTGATCAAGCCGTGGCGGAAATTGACGCGCTATTTGATACCTGCCAACAAGTCTGGGACGAAAAAGAACCCGCTTATCGTGCTCAGGAATTCAAAGTCAAATACAACCAAGCGTTGCTAGAAAACGCAGCGCACCTAGAGAAAGGCTCTGCGCTTACGCTTGGTCACCTATTGGAACTGATGCATCAAAACTTGTCGCGTTTAGCGGAGAGCATTAGCTGTATTGACTCTGTGACGAACAATGTCTCCTTTGACGTGCCGCTGCCGAAACCGAAAGGCAAGTTTCTATGGTGGGACGCAGAAAACTTTAAAACCGCGGTCAAAACCTTTGTCACTTATTGGGTTGCAGGACTGATTTGGATTTATTTCAATCCACCAGGCGGCTACTCGTTCGTGGTCTTCTCGACCATGTTTATGTCTTTGCTGTCGTTCGTGCCTGTGCACCCGATTTTGTTGCTAGTGCTTTTCACTTTCGGCTTCTTGTTCGCGGTGCCTTCTTACGTCTTCATTCTTCCGCAATTGGATCTCGGGTTAGAGCTTGGCCTGTTTATCTTTATCTACACCTTTATCGGTTTTTATCTGTTTAACGGGCCAGTGACGATTTTCTATATGATTGGCTTGTTTGTTCTCGGTTTAGACAACAACATGTTTTATCACTTCGGGATCCTCATGACGATCATGCTGTTGTTCTACATGGTGGTGTTCATGATTATTTTCGCGCACTACTTCCCGTTTAGCTCACGACCAGAACACCTCTTTTTGACCATAAAAGAACGCTACTTCCGACATACCCGAGAGCTGTTCACTACCTATCAACAGCAGTCTAGCTCGGTTATTACGCCGCTCAAACGGGCCTTACACTTGGTGACGCTCAATGTCTCATCGAAAAAGCTCAAAGTCTGGGGTTCGAAAATCAACCACAAACACTTTGATAAAACCACGCCAGAAGCGATTGGCGCGTTTAGCAAAGCGTGTGATGTACTCAGTAATCACATCAACATCTTAATGGCCGCCGAGAAAAAGTTGATGACCAATCCACTAATTACTCAGCTTCGCCAACAGCACCGCGATTCCATCATTCCTTTGATGGCGGGCGCTTTAGCCAGCCATCAAGCAACACAAGAACTCGACTCCGTATTCGACCAATACAGTCAAGATTACCAAACATTCGAAGATAAACTGGAAGATTTTTTTAGTGAGTTGGATTTATCTGACTACGCTTATTCAGAGATAGCCGGTTTTTATATCTTGCTGAATTTAAAACGGAACGTGTTCGAAGCAATCAAGCATTGCAAGCAAACCTACGAGGATATCGATTGGGTGAACTTACAACAGAAGCGTTTTTAAAGGTGGGGATATGATGCTTCCAAAACTAACCAAACCAAGCCTCGCCATACTTTCTTTGCTCGGACTCAGTGCGTGTACCACGGTAGGACCAGATTATGTTCATCCAAAGCAGGCGCCACTGCCAAGTGACTGGTCGGTGCAAAAAGCAGCAGCCAAAGATACGCAGCAATCAGAGCAACAGCTACAACAATGGTGGCAGCAATTTAATGACTCAACTCTTAATCAGCTGGTTGAGTTGGCGAGCAAACAAAACCTCGATTTAGAAGCCGCAGGGCTACGAATTGTTCAAGCACGTTCATTCCTTGGTATTTCGACTGGCTTGCAATACCCACAAGTTCAAACCGTGTCAGGAAACCTAGCGCGTGCCTACGTAAATGATCAGGGCGTGAATAACGCCACTTTGTCGTTTGATGCTGCTTGGGAAATGGATGTTTGGGGCAAGTATGCTCGCGGAATTGAGTCGGCAGAAGCGGGTTACTACGCATCCATCGCATCGTATCACGACATCATGGTCACCATAACCGCCGAAGTGGCGCGCAATTACATCAACTATCGCACATTCCAAGAACGTATTTTGCTGTCTCGCCGCAATATCGAGATTCAAGAGCGTGTCGTCCGCATTACACAGGTGCAGTTCGACTCTGGCAACGTTACAGAATTGGACGTTCAACAAGCTAAAAACCAACTCTACACCACCAAAGCAGCGCTACCGAGCCTCGAAGTGGCAATGAAGCAATCACGTACTGTGTTGGCTTTGCTACTGGGTCTGTTACCAGAAGAAGTAGATGGACTGCTACAGTCGGATGAGATGCACAAGCAAATCGCTGAGTACGAAGCCCAGTTCAAATCAACGGGCAGAAAATCGGCGCTATCGGGCACCGACGAGCGC
>NZ_JADDYG010000898.1:28541-32388 GCF_015163535.1 Vibrio sp. OPT46
TCCATTGTGCCACGTCCACCGCTTTTGGATACGCAAGTGGATGCTAACTTAGTGATGCGACGTCCGGATTTGCAAGTCTCTGAGATGCAAGCTCGCGCGCAAAGTGCGCAGATTGGCGTGGCAGAAACCGCTCTGTACCCAAGCTTTTCGTTGTTCGGTTCCATCGGTATCGACAGTACGGTTCCCGATGGCAGCAGTTTCAGTTTTAGCGATTCGCTCACCATGGTGGTTGGCCCAACGTTCAGTTGGAACATTTTCCAATACGGACGCGTGAAAAATAACATTCGTTTCGAAGATGCTCGCTTCCAAGAAACGCTGACGAACTACAACAAAAAGGTACTGCAAGCCGTTAATGAAGTCACCAATGCAATCGAAGCATATGAACTGTATTTGCAGCAAAAAGATTTACGCTTGCAATCGGTCAACTCTTCCATTCGTGCGTTCAACATATCCATGACACAGTACGAAAACGGACAAATTTCATTCGAACGTCTGCTTAACTCGGTAGAAAAAATGACCCGCGCAGAAGACAGCTACGCAACGATCAAAGGTAATGTTGCGAACCAAGTTGTCGCGCTCTACAAAGCCCTCGGTGGAGGCTGGCAAACCCAAACAGGCAAACCTTTCATCAGTGAATCGATTGCCACGCAGATGACAGAGCGCACTGACTGGGGAAGTTATTTAAATGAAGAAAACCGCGTATTGCCGCCTTTGCCTATCGAAACACCGACGGAAAACGGCGATAAGAACAAAACGGAGGATCTCTAATGCCTCATGAACTTTCTTGGGGAGACGTTTACTTTTCTCCTACGCTACTCGTGCTCTTTCTCGCCGTCACGGCCACGTGGATAACGGTGATGATATTGAACAAGACACGTTTGTCTCGCTTCATCGCTTTTCCGTCTCTGACGTTTATTGCCATCATGGTCGGTTATGTGGTGGCCATCGACAGCTTTTATATTCAATTTTAGGTGCCAAACAAGATGAAAAAACTATTAGTAATCGCACTCAATCTTGTCATTCTTGGTGGCGCAGCTTGGCTCGGCTATCAAAAGTTTGAGGAATACTTTAATAACCCATGGACACGAGATGGGCAAGTGCGTGCTAACGTCATCAAAGTGGCTCCTCGCGTATCAGGCCCAATTGTAAATGTCGCGGTGCAAGACAACCAAGAAGTAAAAACGGGGGATTTACTGTTTGAAATCGACCCTGCGACTTACCAGGTTGCGTTATCTCAAGCCGAAGTAGCACTGGAGCGCTCCATTGTTAGCTCTCGCGGTAAAAAAATCGAATATGACCGCTTAAAAGACATTCGTGCCAAAGACCGTGGCGCGGTTTCTCACAAGGATCTGATTCGTCGTGAAATCGCTTACGAAGAGTCGCTACTGCAAATCAAATCTGCAGAAGAGCAACTAAAATCAGCACGCCTTAATCTCAGCTTTACCAAAGTTTATGCGACCGTCGATGGTTTTGTATCTAACCTCGATATTAGAAACGGTACGCAAGCGGTCGCAAACCAACCACTGCTCGCACTGATCGACAAAAACAGCTTTTGGGTATTTGGTTTCTTCCGTGAAAACCAACTTGCGCAAATCGAACCTGGCAGCAAAGCGCGTGTCACTTTGATGTCTCACCCAGACACGCCAATTGACGCGACGGTTGACTCGATTGGTTGGGGTATTGCGCCCAAAGACGGCACGGTCGGCTACAACCTTCTTCCAAACGTAAACCCTGTTTTTCAGTGGATTCGCTTAGCACAACGTATTCCGGTGCGAATCTCCCTACAAGAACTTCCTGAAGATGTTGATCTTCGATTCGGGCTTTCTGCGTCCATCATGGTGATGAAAGAGTCATCCGCAGAAAGTGAACAATAACTAAGTGAGAAGAGCCATGGTCATTGGTAAAAACCTCAAAAATATTAATGAAGAAAACAACTTCTTCTATCTAACCTTAGCACTAGTGATTTTGTTGCTAGGGAGTGCGATGGCACAAGTCGTAGGTGAAGGGACGATTGAACACATACTTCAGGCTTTCACGGTTCTGACGTTTATCGTCTGTTTTGCGAGCCTTCGCTTTGACAAAACCTGGTCTCGTTTCCTCTACAGCCTGTTTGGTATTTGGGTTCTTGTGATTGTGATCAAGACCGTTTTCGACATCAGAGAGATGAATGTGGTGATGCTTGCCCTCACCTTTGCGTTCTTTTTCGGCACTTTTAAATCCATCGCAAGACAGATTCTTTTCACCGGCCATGTCAACAGCAACAAAGTCATTGGCTCGGTCGCGCTTTTCTTGCTGCTTGGTCTGATGTGGGCGATTGCCTACCTCATTCTGCTTGAGTTTTCGCCTGAAGCCTTTACCGGTATGGAAGCGATTTCTTGGGGGCAGAACTTCTCCAATGCAGCGTATTTCAGTTTCGTTACCTTAACCACGCTCGGTTATGGCGACATTAGTCCTCTAACACCACTGGCTCAAGTCGTGGTGTATTTAGAGGCCATCACAGGTGTTTTTTATATGGCGATTGTTGTTTCAAGTCTCGTCAGTTCTAACATTGATCATCAGGTAAACAAAAATGGATAAACAATCGGTAAAAATCGACAGTAAGATTTTCATCAGTAATATGGTGGAATCGGCAATACGCATTGGCTTGATCTTTGTCTTGCTGATGTTTACGTACGACATCATCAAACCCTTCATCCTTCCGGTTATTTGGGGCGCTATTATAGCCGTCGCTTTAATGCCGCTTACCCAAAAATTGCAGCGTGTATATGGTGGTCGTAGAGGCTTGGCAGCCACAACCATTGCTTTACTTGGTATTGCCCTCCTTGTCACGCCACTTGTTATGGTATCAGGCTCCATTGTGGATGGTGCAACGCACGCGCTTGAAGTACTACAAAATGGACAAGTGAAAATACCAGGGCCAAAACCTTCCGTAGCGGATTGGCCTATCGTGGGTGATAAGCTCTACGAAGTGTGGACCCTATTCGCTACTAATCTTGAACAAGCTATTCAAACCTTTATGCCACAAATAAAGGCAGGACTCACATCTTTACTGGGTACACTGGGGGGCGTATTGGGAAGTTTACTGCTTTCAATCTTGTCACTTGCGATTGCAGCAGGTTTCATGACGTACTCTGAATCTGCAGCATCAGGCTTAAGAACCATCGCGATTCGAACCGCTGGTGAAAACGCAAAAAGCTGGACCACGCTTATCGCTGCGACAATTAAAAGCGTACTGCTTGGCGTAGTCGGTGTAGCGGCGATTCAAGCACTGTTGATCGGTGCTGGTTTCTTCGTATTTGGCGTTCCGGCAGCAGGTTTACTCACACTGCTTCTAATGATTTTATGTATCGCTCAGCTCCCGGCGTTGCTCGCAGTGCTACCTGTGATTGGCTTCATGTACATGACCCAAGACACCTCAACAGCAACCATGTTTACTGTTTGGGTCGTAGTTGCGGCTCTTTCTGAAAACCTGTTCAAACCAATGTTAATGGGACGTGGCGTCGACGTGCCAATGCCTGTGATTCTGCTCGGTGCCATCGGTGGTATGCTTTTCTACGGCATCGTTGGTCTGTTCTTAGGTGCCGTTATCCTAGCAATTTGGTATGAGTTATTTGTTTGGTGGTTGAGCATTGAGAAAGCACAACAGCAAGAAGAAATGGCAGAACAACAAGACGCTTCTGATGACCAATCAGAACCTGGACACGGTGCTGGTATTTAATAAATCAATAAGTTAGAAAGAAATTTAATCTATAACTTATGATATCAAACCGCTGCATTTCAGCGGTTTGATTCTATTTGGATCACAGTTTCGTCGTAATAAATGCGATAAAAATGACGTTCTTGTTAA
>NZ_JADDYG010000898.1:32398-42393 GCF_015163535.1 Vibrio sp. OPT46
CATTTAATAAATCAATAAGTTAGAAAGAAATTTAATCCATAACTTATGATATCAAACCGCTGCATTTCAGCGGTTTGATTCTATTTGGATCACAGTTTCGTCGTAATAAATGCGATAAAAATGACGTTCTTGTTAAATTTTCATACTTATTACACTTGGGAGTTGCAATCGGGCAATGAACGATGCACTCTCGATGACCACTAATTTGCTTAGGATAAAAACAATGAAATTGATCAAGCCTTTAACTTGTGCGCTTGCTCTCGCAATGAGTGGCATGGCATTCGCAGATGTAACCGTGAGTGTTCCTGACAACGTTTCAGTATTAGCGGCTAACGGTGAAAAAGCAGATCTTTCGGGTGGTTTTTTCGCCTCTGAAAGAACACTGACGTTACCTGATGGCCTTAACCAAGTCGTATTTCGTTTCGCCCCTTACTTCAACCAAGGTAATGACCGTTTAAGTGTTGAAAGCGATGTTATCGTTACACGATTTGACGCGACCAATGCCGAACTCACTCTACAAATGCCAGAATACCGCAACCTACGTGATGCGGAAGAGAAGATCAAAGACTTAGATTGGAAACTGGTTGATGATTCTGGCAACGCAATCGCGGTTGACCAGGACAAGTTGCTCAAACCGGGTATGCAAATCGGTCGTGATTACGTGCGTGAAATCGAAGATTATAACCAAGCTGGCGGTGCAGCAGCCGTGGCTTTTGCTGGCGCAGCAACCATGCAGCCAGTCACGCTTCCTGCAAAGGTTCCTGCGGATATGAAGCAAGTGAGAGCAACTGCGGTTAAAGCGGATTCGACAGCTGAAGAGATGCTGCACTTCTGGTACCAAAAAGCAGACGCAGAAACCAAAGCTCGCTTTAAGAAATATGTTAATCAACAGTAAATCTGGTTAACTTTATCGATATTAAAAAAGCCACTTCACGTGGCTTTTTTGATCAAAAATTAGGAAGCTTGGACAACTTTAGTATTGGCGATCAAGTCATGCAACAATCGT
This sequence comes from Vibrio sp. OPT46, assembly GCF_015163535.1. NCBI lineage: Bacteria > Pseudomonadati > Pseudomonadota > Gammaproteobacteria > Vibrionales > Vibrionaceae > Vibrio > Vibrio sp. OPT46. The sequence continues at coordinate 33,405 of NZ_JADDYG010000898.1, forward strand.
CGCTCCGGATGAAAGAACAACAATGCCAAATTTACCAACGGGATCCCCGGAATGAGCATCTCCAGCAAGTAGCTAATAACAAGCCTTAACCCTGCTGTAACTTTCGTTGCCTTACTATCATTTTTCATTACAACTTTAATACCAATCATGCGCATACCAATGGTTTGCCCATGACTCAATGCATTCCAGTTGATCATTAAAACCGTTGGTAAAGAAAGCAAGTAAAACGCCTGAGTTTCACGAACAAGCGTGAGGTTATCTGCTAAAGAGAGCTGAAAGTCGTTAAGAAAAGAGTTAATACTCAATGCGATGATTAACACGACCACCATCGCAAAGAGCAGGTCGATAAAACCAGCAATGATTCTCTGTTGCTTGCTCGCGATAAAAGCATACATGGACTTCAGTCACCTCAATGTAATTGGTTAAGCGAGAATGACTGAGTGTACAGACGCGCAATGGTGAGCGCAGTTTAGGTATTGCCAACATAATATTCAACTAAGAACATACTAAATCGCGGTCGTATCTCAAAAGTAATCATTACATCTTGAGCATAACCGTATCAATTTAACAAAACGCTACCAGTAACGTTCGTAAATGATATTTCCCCCGGTTTGATGGCGATACTTTTCCAAGCCTAGCTCTTGTAAGACGGGCACGGTATCTTTGATCATTTGTGGATTCCCACACATCATGACAAAGCTACGCTGAGCTGAGAATGGCGCATCAGCGGCGTTGGACAGTAAACCCGATTCGATGAGTTCAGGAATTCGGCCTTGTAATTTACCATCAACCACTTCCCTGCTGACTATCGGTATATACTTTAATCTGCCTTCATATCGTTGCTGAAGCTGTTCAATTAGGTATTTATAAACCAGATCTTTTTCGAAACGAACGGCATGAACCAGCACAATGCGCTCATTGTGAGGCGGTAAGTTTATATCATCCAGCAGCGATAAAAACGGTCCAATCCCCGTACCTGTAGATAGCAGCCACAGGTCATGAGCCTGTTTAGGAATAGAATCATGGATTAAATCGCCATGTGCGGTGGCACCGACATAAATGCTATCACCAGATTTAAGCTTTTGGAGCCGTGGAGAAAGTTGTCCTTGAGGGTCGGCTACTATTAGAAATTCCAACCAATCGAATTGCTCGCTTGGCGCATTAACCACAGAGTAAGCACGGCTGATCGGCTTACCTTCATCATCAAGCAAAGCAAGCTTGGTGAATTGGCCAGCTTTAAATGAAAGAGGCGCGCCAGATATTCTCAAACTGAACAGCTCACCTGTCCAATCAATGCGTTTCTCAACTCTTGCGAGGTTGAAACCTTTGAGTTCAATCATGAGACACCTCCTATCTGGTTACTCTTAGTTAAACTTACGCCTTCAACTCGATTATGTAAAGTTTCTAGTTTACATAATCAAACCACTATTTCATTTCACATTTTAAAAACAATTTTATTACATATTAAATGATTACATCTAGAATAAATGCTCAAAGTGATAAGTCGCGTCGCAATTTGTGGCAAAGCAGATGAAAAAGGAGCAATAAAAATGGACACACTGTTAAAGGACTTTCCCGTTATCACAGAGATAAAAGTCGCATGGGGTGAAATGGATGCTCTGCAACACGTTAATAACGTGGTCTATTTTCGCTACTTCGAGACCGCACGTTTAGATTACTTCAACAAAATTAACCTGCTGGTCGACCTGCAGACCTCGCAAATTGGACCAGTACTGAGCGAGACTCAATGCCGCTACAAATTGCCTGTTACTTACCCAGACACGCTATTAGTCGGTTCTCGCGTAATCGACATGCAAGAAGATCGCATCACGATGGAGTACCAAGTGCTGAGTAAGAAGTGGGGTAAAATTGCGACCATCGCGACCGCCACTGGTGTGATGTTTGATTTTAAGAACAACGTTAAAGCTGCGATTCCAGATCACGTTCGCCAGTCGATTTTAGACTTGGAAGGAACCGTGGGTAGTACGCATCATTTGGAGTAGCAATAAACGAGAGATTAAAGGCGAGGTTCCCGACAGCGCTTCTTCATCGCTATCGGGAATGATGCTGAGGTACCATTCCAACTTACGCAATAAGAAAACTAGCGTCATTCTAATGAGCCTAAGTGAATCATTCGAAACCTCGCTAAACGTAACAGCAGCGCGACTCTTCCAGCCTACGCGATAAGAAAAGCTGCGTCATTCTAGCGAGCCATAGCGAGACTAAAAATCTACTTACCGCTTGCTGCAGACCATAGTGCCATGAATAAACTCAATACAATCTGAGGGTAGATTCTGAGTCACGCTCGTTCCTCGCTGTTCAGAATGACGGTTCGAGATTGGCTCTAACCCCTACAAAACCATCTAAAAAAGCGATTCCAGATAAACCTATGTGACCATCCGGAATCTCGCTTTAGACGCATCAGCAGAGCGATTCTTCCAGCCTACGCGATAAGAAAAGCTGCGTCATTCTAGCGAGACTAAGAATCTACTTGCCGCTTGCTGCAGACCATAGAACCATGAATAAACTCAATACAATCTGAGGGTAAATTCTGAATCACGCTCGTTCCTCTCGGTTCAGAATAACAGTTCGAGTTTGGCTCTGAGCTCTACAAAACCATCTAAAAAAACGATTCCAGACAAACCTAAGTAACCATCCGGAATCTCGCTTTAGACGCATCAGCAGCGCGACTCTTCCAGCCTACGCGATAAGAAAAGCTACGTCATTCTAGCGAGCCAAAGCGAGACTAAGAATCTACTTGCCGCTTGCTGCAGACCATAAAGCCATGAATAAACTCAATACAATCTGAAGGTAGATTCTGATTCACGCTCGTTCCTCGCAGTTCAGAATGACGGTTCGAGTTTGGCTCTGACCTCTACAAAACCATCTAAAAAAGCGATTCCAGATAAGCCTAAGTGACCATCCGGAAAATCGCTTTAGGCGTATCAGTGGAGCGACTCTTCCAGCCTACGCGACAAGAAAAGCTACGTCATTCTAGCGAGCCAAAGCGAGACTAAGAATCTACTTACCGCTGCTGCAGACCATAGAGCGGTTAGCAGAATGTCTCGATGTACAGCGCTTCCACCTTATCTCTGGCCCATTGCGTTTTACGCAGGAACTTCAGCGACGATTTGATTGAAGGATCTTTCTTGAAACAGTTCACACGAACGCGCTCATACATGCCATTCCAACCAAAGTGTTCAACTAGTCGGGTGACGATTTTCTCTAAACTCAACCCGTGAAGTGGGTTATTCGGCTGCTGTTGGCTCATGCTATTGATCCGGTAAAGTGAAGTTTCGCGCTAATCTAACTCAAACTCGCCGTGCAACCTAATGTTTTAACCTTGAATTGGCCTACGACTCTCCCCTATAGTAGCCCAAACTTCTTAAAAGCCCTTTTCATTATGAAAGCCCTCAACGACCTCAATATTTTTGTCGAAACCGCGCGCCAAGGCAGCTTTTCAAAAGCCGCTAACAGCATGGACATGACACCTGCCGCCATTAGCGCATCGATTAAGCGTCTTGAAGGGCAAATCGGTTTCCCACTGTTTGTGCGTTCCACCCGAAGCCTGCGTTTAACCTCAGAGGGCGAACTGTTTTTAGACAAAACCACGCAAGCGTTGGCAACATTGCAAGAGGGGTTGGATCAGATCTCAAGTGCGCGCGGGGAGTTGTCTGGTCAGCTGCACATTACTGCACCCTCCGATTTTGGTCGCAATATGTTGCTCGATTGGGTGGATGAGTTCATCGATCTCTACCCAAATGTTTCCATTAAACTAGAGCTGTCCGATAGCTTGACGGATATGTATACCAAGCCTGTCGATATTGCGATTCGCTACGGCGAACCGGCCGACTCCAATCTGGTCGTATTGGCATTGTGTGGGTCAAACGAACGGATATTATGTGCATCGCCAGAGTACGTAGCTACACATCCAGAACTCACCTCTCCTGCCGATTTAACGCAACACAATTGCTTGTGCTACATGGTCGCGGATTCGGTCTACAACAAATGGACGCTCACTCGTGGCAGCGAGAAAGAACAAATCGTGGTCAGCGGTAACTTGTTGAGCAACGATAGTGACTTGCCACACCGGTTAGCGATCAAAGGCAAAGGCATTGCGAATAAATCATTGATGGACATTAGCCGAGACTTAATCGAGGGAAGATTGGTACGAGTGTTACCAGAGTGGGATTGCGGCCCAGTGCCGCTCTACATGGTATGTGCCGATCGTCGATTATTGACGCCAACGATTCGGACTTTCCGCGACTTTATCCAACAAAAATGCTGCCAGCAACGCGCCAACGTGCTGGCAACCTTCTGTCATTAGGCGATAAATCGAAGAGGACGAATCTGGGTATATTCAACCCAATCATTCTCTTCCAATGTTTCAAGAAACGTCGCCATATGCGGGCTTTGCAAATGCTTATCCAAGGCCTCTTGCGATGCCCAGATTTCTTGGAACATAAATAGGCCATCAACTTTTTCGTCGAGATACAACTCGTATTGGCAACAGCCTTCTTCTTTGCGAGTTGGCTCTAGTAAACCAGAAAGCAAATTCGCCACCTGATCCTTACGGTCTGGATAGGCTTTCACTTCTGCGACTAAGTGGATCATCGTTTTATCACTCTTTTGCGATTTATATATTGATTACGGGGTTCTACGTCACCTGTAAGTAAGCTCGAATTAGATCTCGGTGAATACGGTTTCTGCGTCCCAGCGAGACTTTGGCGTTTTCGCGTTGAAGTCATCTTCCGCGTGGTAGCCAAGCGGCACGATCACAACGCTAGTGTAACCTTTTTCACGCAAGCCAAATTCTTCATCCAGCACTTTTGGCTCAAACCCTTCAATTGGCACTGCATCAATTTCTAACGTCGAAGCCCCCAACAGCAACGTACCCACGTTGAGGTAAACTTGTTTCTCCATCCAATGGTTCGCATCTTTCAGATCAAAACGGTGCATGTTCACAAAGTAGCTACGACCACCGCGTACAGCCGCTTTCGCTTCTTCAGTTGGGAATCGGCCATCTTTTTCTTCTTGCACCATTAGCGCTTCAATGTAGTCGTTATCAATGCCTGTTTTCGCACAAAACACCAATACGTGAGAAGCGTTGAGAATCTTCGCCGCGTTAAATGCGTAGTTCTCTTGCGCCGCTTTAGCGATGCGCTGTTTGCCTTCTTCTGTGCTTGCCAGAATGAAATGCCAAGGTTGAGAGTTCACACTCGATGGACTAAAACGAATCAGCTCTTTAACTGCATCGATTTTTTCTTGAGATAGCTTGCGCGTTGGGTCAAACACTTTCGTTGAGTAACGAGATTTTGCAGCTTGTACGATATCCATGAGGCTCTCCAATTAATGAGTTTAAGCTGAGTAACAGCATAACCTCATGAGATAAAGGGAAAAACCGATTTCGATTAAAAACATTTTCAAAATAAATTTGAAAATAAAACGATAAGAAAGGCTTTGAGCGTTCTCACTGAACTTCTTCATCTTTTCGGCAATAATGCATGTTTGCTCGCAACCAAACTCAACTCATGCTGCCTCAAGATAACGTTATTACATCCTTTCTGTGCAAAAAGCTCGGTCACAATCACCTTCGAATTGCCGGCGAATATTGGCACATTGAGAAGTTGGTGGCCTTGCAATGCATGATGTTGAAAGAAGCGCCTAACCTCCAAGAAGGGCTGCTTTGGTGGAGTAAAAGTGTCTCATTATTCGACCGCCGTTTGTACGTCACATTTCAACATGGTGATGCCCAAATCCATCTGCAAGTAGAATGCAGAACAGCCGATATGCCAAATTGGGCGGAGTCGGTGTTTGGCTTGCTCAAAATGCAGTTGGAGATGCTTGAGCTAAGCGAATCAATACAGGTACAAGTTCACGCCAACAATCCACTCACGGCCGATATTTTTCTAAAGGAAACGCGAGATTCTAAAACGAGTTCAAGCGTGTTTGAACTGGTGAAACATGTTTATTTGCTACTTTCTCACCAGCCAATTGAACAACCCGAATTGCTGAGTGTTTTGAACGCCTTGTTCATCAAAAACAGCAATTACGCGCTCAAGTTAGAGCAAGCGGCAAGGCAACTGGGCGTCTCCAAACGCACCTTGCAACGTCGACTGCAAGAGAAGCAAATGAGCTACTCTCAATGCGTTGATTTCGCTAAAAGAAAGCAAGCACTCACTTTGCTTGCCGACACCCAACTCACAACGCAGCAAATCGCCTATCAACTTGGTTATGAAGAACCTTCGAACTTTCACCGCACTTTTCGTCGTTGGTATCCGTTTTCACCCATGCAATATCGCCAGCAGTGCTTAGATAACCGCACTCATCTCAACAACCAACCCATCCGCTTGTACTACGCCAAAGCGAATACTTTAGCCGATAACGACATTGACCAACCCGTCGGTAAAATCTGGATGGAAGTGGATAATATTGCGTTTGAAAAAGTGGTCTCCGTTGAATGTCGAGACCGTGATGGCACGTGGCGTCGCTACCCAGCCTTCTTCGAGCGTTTTTTGAATAATGGCACCGAACTATGGGCGACAACAGAGCTTCCTGTCGCACATCCACTGACCTTTAGACTGTGTTATGAAGTCGATGGTGAGCGCTACATTGATAACAACCACCAGCGTGATTACGTGGTCTCCAAGGGGCTTTTAATTGGCGCAACGGAATACATTGTCCCGACAAAACAACTTATCCAACTCGGTACACAGTACACCTTGTTTGTGGAACTCGCATGTAGATTAAAAGACGTGGCGAAGATCGATTGCTACGTGGGTGATGCGCCAGCTCCGCACACAATGAGCCAAACTCAGAATGCAGAAGATTACACATGCTGGGCGCTACAACTTCCCCTCACCCAAACGGCTAAACAGTGTCGATTTCGACTCTATGATCATTCTGGTAATGAGTTAGCCAAAGACCATTACCCGATTCAATACCCAATTATGCAACCACTCAGTTAAATATGTAGCACAGTTCAAATTCAGCACTTCGTGACATCATTCCACGTCTTTTTTGGCGTGAGATGACACTCTCAATTTCAAACCTTTGCTTTATCGTTTCTGCATTGCTGCATAACGGAGGCAAAAACTGTGTTTGAAACTCTACCTAACCCAATGAATAAAATAAAAATACTTCCTTTAGCGATCGCTCTTGCTCTTTCTGGCTGTGGAAGCGACGAAACCACACCAGTCGATACAGGCAGCCACGTGGCATCTCCTGATTGGCAAGATCAAATCATTTACTTCCTGATGATCGACCGTTTTAACGACGGCGACAGCGCTCTTAATGATCAAGGGCAAAACGAATTCGATCCGACTTCGGATAAAAAATTTAGCGGCGGCGACCTCGTTGGTGTGAGTGATAAGTTAAGCTACATCGAAGATCTCGGTGCCACATCGATCTGGATTACTCCGCCAGTGGCAAACCAATGGTGGGATGCAGAACAAAACTACGGCGGCTACCACGGGTACTGGGCGCGCGATTTCCAAAAAGTGGATGAGCACTTTGGTGACATGGAAAGCTACCAAGCGTTAGCACGCGAAGTGCATGCGCGTAACATGTTCTTAATTCAGGACATCGTGACCAACCATGTAGGCAACTTCTTCACCTACGATGATCCTTACAGTTATGATCCAAGCCTACCTTGCCAAGGCTTCCGTTTGATTAAAAATACACTACCCGCCGGGCAAGAACTGCCGTACCCACTCAACATGAACGAGTGTAAAACAGACGGCACAGGCAGCTACCACTGGACACCAACCATCACCGACCACAACGATCCGGTACAAGAAAAAACCTGGCAGCTCTCTGATTTGGATGACCTTAATACGTCCGATCCTGAAGTACGCGCTTATCTAAAAGAGAGCTACCGAAAATGGATTCGCGAAGTCGGCGTCGACGGATTCCGTATCGATACGGTGAAGTTTGTTGAGCACGATTTCTGGAACGACTTCCTGCACGCCGACGATGGTGTGATGACTCAAGCGGTTGATACCGGTCGCGATAACTTCCTGACCTTTGGTGAAGTATTCGAAACATCTACGCCTTACCACACCGAAGGCGAAGAGAAGATGCTGACTTACATCGGTGAAAGTGGCTCGCCGAAACAGCTAACCTCGGAACTGAACTTCCCATTGCAAGCGACCATGACGCGCGTATTTGCATCAGGGCAACCGACCGACTATTTACGTTTCCGTCTTGAGAAAATGATGGACATGTTCCCAAATCCATACATCATGCCGAACTTCATTGATAACCACGATATGCCACGTTTTCTATCGCAAGGCAGTGTCAACGATATGAAGCAAGCTCTGATCACAATGATGGCGGTACCGGGCATCCCTGTGATTTACCAAGGTACAGAGCAAGCGATGTCAGCGGCGCGTGATGCGATGTTCGCCGGAGGGTACCGTGAAGATGGCAACTACGTAGACTCATTCGACCAAAACAGCGAGATGTACTTGTTCATCCAAGAGCTTGCTAAGTTACGTACCGAAAACAAAGTCATGACACGCGGCGAAATGAAAGTCATTGGCAGCGATAAAGCTGGTGCAGGTGTGTTCGCCTTTACCCGCACTTTGGATAACGACGAAGTCTTAGTGGTAATGAACACATCTAACTCCCCAATGTTGATGAACCAACTCGATGTAGAGCAAGCGGGCGGCACCGTCTTCCAACAACAAATCATGTCGAATTGGGCGGACGCTCCAGAGCAGTTAATCGCCGATGAAAACGGTCACGTAACCCTTGAGTTGCCAGCCAAATCAGCAGTGATTTACTCAAAAACAAGCAGCAATCAATCTGTAGATACCCCAGACCTCAACATCCAACTAGCGCAGGATTGGGAAGGACAAACCATCACTGGTGATATTGTTATCGCGGGTAGTGCGAACGCCAACGAGAAGTTGAACCTCGTCGTCGATGGTAACTTGGAAACAGCGCAAACCATTACTGTAGGTGCTGATGGTCAGTTTAGTGTCAC
>NZ_JADDYG010000898.1:42447-47834 GCF_015163535.1 Vibrio sp. OPT46
GCTGTCGACTCGTCATTTTGCGATTGGCGAGCAACAGCACCGCTTCGCGATTTATTCCACCGAGAAAAAAGCAGGCATCGAGGACGTGAATTTTGTCTCCAACCTAAGCTGGTCAAACACGCCGGACGACACCATTGATGACGCAGGCGATGCGCAAGATGGCATGGGCGGTCCTAACGGTAACTACTCGCTACCAACGGATCCAACGTTCGATAAAGATAACAGCCAACTCGCAATCAACAAAGCTGAGGTATTTACCGTCGGCAGTAACGTGCGCTTGACCTTCACTATGGACAAGATCACCGATACTTGGTTGCCACCAAACGGCTTTGACCACGTTGGTTTCACCATCTTCATTGATTTACCGGAAGAAGCGGCAACCAACCTAACGGAACTGCCTAAGATCAACGCTTCTATGCCAAGCGGAACATGGAGTCGCAATGCCGTGGTCTTCGGCTGGCAAAGTTCGATTTACAACACTCAAGGCGCAAACGCGACAACATGGGGTGAAGCGGTGACACCAGCACCAATGGTCACGGTAGACAAAGCCAACAACACCATTTCGATGGACTTTGCTAGCGATGCACTAGGCCGCCCAGATTCGCTCGATGGTATCCGCTTCTATGTCACGACTTGGGACTTAGACGGTCTTTCAGCAACTTACCGTCCGCTAGAGCAAGACAAAGGCCCTTGGAACTTCTCCGGTGGCGCATCGGATGAAAGTAAGATTTGGGACGATTTACCAATCATCACCTTGTCGGAATAAACCGTTAAATAAGACACCGCCCAGCGTTATAGCAGGGCGGTCATCAACAAAAGAATGCAGAAAGACACTTCTGCTCGTTTTTATTCTAGTTAAAGAACGATTTCACCCACAGCACCAGACTGTCCCAAAGCTGACCGAACCACGAGCCCTCTTCTACCGCTTGGCTGCTGACCAAGGGATAACTCGCCACGGTACTGTCATCGCTTTTCCAAACGACCTTACCAATCTCATCCCCTTGCGCTATCGGTGCAATCAATGGTTCATTTAACACCACACTCTTATCAAGCCCAGCCGTCATTGAACGAGGCAGAGTGAGATAGGCATCTTTAGCGAAGATCGCCTCAACTTGATTGGCATTACCCTTCCAAACGCGAACTTTAGACTCAACTTGGCCCTGCTTAGCAACTTGCTTGGTGTCATAAAAACGAAAACCATAGCTGAGTAGATTCTTCGATTGGCTGATCCGAGCCTGTTTACTTGGCGTGCCCATCACCACCGAGATAAGGCGCATTCTTCCTTCTTTGGCCGAGCTCACCAAGCTGTATCCGGCATTGCTGGTGTAGCCGGTTTTACCCCCGTCGACATCAATGGAATTGTCCCACAACAACTTATTGCGGTTGTACTGCGTAATGTCGTTCCACTTGAAGACTTTCTCGCTGTATAGCGCATACACATCGGGAACATCGCTGATGATCGACTGCATGAGTTTTGCCATATCGGTTGGTGAGGTTTGGATGCCATCACTATCAAGACCATGGGAGTTCACAAAATAGGTGTCTTGCAGTCCTAATTTCTCCGCCCAACCGTTCATCAAGGCGACAAAGCCGCGTTCACTGCCTGCAACGTGCTCAGCCAGTGCAACGCATGCGTCATTTCCTGATTGGATGATCACGCCGCGCATTAAGTTCGCAACGCTAATTTCATCTTTCGGTTTGATGAACATTTTAGAAGAACCGGGAAACTTGGCCGACCACGCGTTTTCACTCACGGTGACCACATCATCCCATTTCAAACGCCCCGCTTTGATTTCTTGTCCAACTACATAAGCGGTCATCAACTTGGTTAAACTCGCCGGAGCAAGGCCTGCTCGCCCGTTATGCTCGGCAATAATGGCACCGGATTGAAAGTCCATTAATACGTAGCCTTTTGCCTGTAACTGAGGTGGGTTGGGCGTAACAACGGCAAAAGTAGGTACGCTTATTAAACAAGTCACAATTGTCCATCGAGCCAGTGACACTTTCATCCGACTTCCTCCATGCTCTTACTTTGTCGCAACTCTATTGAGCATAGCTCACTCAACCAGTTGCACCAGTCGCTAATCGTTTCATTTTCTTGAACTTACATTGATTTGACCAAGGTATAGAACTGAAGAGGCAATTGGGAAATAGCATTGGTTCTTCGCGCCATTCGCAGTAAAGTAGCGCTACCCCTCAATAAGGAAATAAAGATAACAATGAACGCTCAATCATTTATCGACGCAGGATTGCATTACACTCCCCACAGTTTTACCGTTCCTCTGGATTACCAAGACGCAAGCAAAGGCACCATTGAAGTCTTCGCCCGTGCGGTTTGCCTAGTTGGCGATGAAGAATCGACCAAACCTTGGTTGGTTTACTTTCAGGGCGGGCCTGGCTTTCCTTCTCCACGTCAAAACGGCAATAACGGCTGGGTAAAACGCGCCCTGCAAGAGTACCGAGTTTTACTTCTCGACCAGCGCGGTACGGGCAACAGCAGCGTAATTAATCACCAGACGCTTGCTCACCTCACGCCAGAGCAACAAGCAGACTACTTGAGCCACTTCCGAGCGGATAACATCGTGCGCGACGCGGAATACATTCGTGAGCAATTTGGCGTCGAAAAATGGGCGATCTTAGGTCAAAGCTTTGGTGGTTTTTGCTCCCTCACCTATTTGTCTTTGTTCCCAGACAGCTTGCTACAAAGCTACATCACAGGTGGCGTGCCATCAGTCTCGCGTCATGCCGACGATGTGTATGAAGCCACTTTCAAACGCACCATGGAGAAAAACCAAGCGTTCTTCCAACAATTTCCCAATGCACAGCAACTTTGCCAAAACATTGCGAATCACTTGCTAGAAAATGAAGAGTACCTACCAAATGGTCAACGCTTCACGGTGGAACAATTTCAACAAATCGGCATCAACTTTGGTGTGAGTGATACTTTCTTACCAACTTACTATTGGCTAGAAAGCGCGTTGATTGAAGTGAACGGCAAACCACAACTTCGTTATGAGTTCTTAAACGATATGTTGGCGCAGCAAAACTTCCAAACCAACCCGATCTACGCCATTTTACATGAATCGATTTACTGCCAAAGCTTCGCGTCGAATTGGAGTGCGCACCGCGTTCGCCAAACCCGATCAGAGTTTAATTATGAATCTGGCAAGCCATTTTACTTCACGGGGGAAATGGTCTTCCCATGGATGTTCGACCAATACGTTAACCTCAAGCCACTAAAAGACACCGCAGAAATATTGGCAGCGAAAGAAGATTGGACTGCGCTGTACGATCAAACACAACTGGCTCAGAACAAAGTGCCTGTCAGTTGCGCCGTTTACGCCGATGATATGTTTGTTGAAATGGATATCAGCCGAGAGACGCTCGCGTTAATACCAAACTCAAAAGCGTGGATCACCAATGAGTATGAGCACAACGGTTTACGTGCCGACGGTGAACGTATTCTCGACAGGCTCATAGCCATGGGCAAACAGACCGCAGCTACGTTGAAATAAGCACGGCAGACGTTAGAAAAACGCCTTTTCAGTATGTGGTGAAAAGGCGTTTGTTTTATAGCGGTTTATGAACAATGGCGATCAGTCATTCACTCTTTGTCCCTAAACCTTTATCCCTCACCACCTCATGTATAAAACTGCGACATGTCCTTTCCTTGTCAATGACTCCGGTGATTACTTGGTGCTTCTTGCGCCTAACTTTTTTGAAGGGCCCAAAACAGCATAAATTTAAACCAAAAGTATCGGCTCCAACCTACCTAACCCACTATAATTAATGCTTATAATTTGAACACATAGCGGCTTCACCTGCGGACATGCTCCCCCTATCAAAGACCGCCAGGCCCCGCCTACTCATAATATCCGTATAATTTGTCCGTATTTCCGACTAGTTTAGTCAGGTATACTTCGTGCCGCTAAAATTTTAAGGTCGTTGACCACCTGTATTTTTAAAGGAAACCTCATGAGTCAGTATGTAGTTTGTGCGCTGTACAAGTTTGTTGAGCTGAATAACTATCAAGAGCTACGCGAGCCATTACTTGCGTTGATGGAAAAACACCATATTCGCGGAACATTACTACTGGCAAGTGAAGGTATCAACGGTACTGTTGCATCTGATCGTGCAGGTATTGATACGCTACTGGAGTGGCTAAACAACGAACCTCGTTTGACTGGCACCGTATACAAAGAGTCGTATTCTGAGACCCAGCCATTCAATCGCACCAAAGTGAAACTGAAAAAAGAGATCGTAACATTAGGTGTTGAAGGTATAGACCCTCGCCACGTAGTGGGTACTTACGTGAAACCTCAAGAGTGGAACGATCTTATTGCTGATCCTGAAGTGTTTGTTGTCGATACACGTAATGATTACGAAATCGAGATCGGGACATTCAAAGGCGCTGTAAACCCAAATACTGAAACCTTTCGTGAATTCCCAGACTATGTAAAAGAAAACATGGACCCGGCAAAACACAAGAAAGTTGCGATGTTCTGTACCGGTGGTATCCGCTGCGAAAAATCAACGGCTTACATGAAAGAACAGGGCTTTGATGAGGTCTACCACCTAGAAGGCGGCATTCTTAAATATCTTGAAGAAGTTCCTCAAGAAGAGAGCATGTGGGAAGGCGATTGTTACGTATTTGACGGGCGTGTTGCAGTGAACCACCAGCTAGAAAAAGCAGATTACGATTTATGTAACGCTTGTCGTCTACCGATCACTGAAGAAGACAAACAGTCAGAATTGTTCGAGCAAGGCGTGAGCTGTCCAAAATGTCACGGCACACACTCAGAAGAACAAATTGCTCGATTCCGCGAGCGTGAAAAACAAATTGTTCTTGCAGAGCAGCGAGGCGAGCAGCATGTTGGTGGTGAAAGTGCCAAGCAAAGAGAAGCCCGACGTGCCGCTAAGTACGCGCAAAAAGAAGCGCAGCGTAAACAAGACTAAGCCTAACTCTCCTTATATTTAGCGAGCTGCCGTAAGGTGGCTCGCTTTTACTGCGCACCAATACTCTTTCAATACAATTTTGTATCCCTCACCAATACCTCTAGTTGATTGTCTCTTTTACCTTCGGGTAGCCCCACCATTTCATCATAAGCACTTTGATGCACTAAAACCTGCTTATTTGCTTTGATATTCCTGCACTTCTTTTGCATCTCGATCAGGGAATGAGCCCTCAAAAAGATACCGTTGTCATCAGTGATAAATTGCGCTTCTCCATCAATCACGACAGATGCCTGGTACAATGCGAGATCAAGCGAATGAATGACCAATTTGTCTACATAGAAGTATTTTTGTAACTTACTCAATGCTATTGCCATGTGTCACCTCCCTAAAAGTTACCTCTACGTTTTGTGGAATAAAACCGATCATTGGAT
>NZ_JADDYG010000898.1:47844-50392 GCF_015163535.1 Vibrio sp. OPT46
AACAGATGCCTGATACAATGCGAGATCAAGCGAATGAATGACCAATTTGTCCACATAGAAGTATTTTTGTAACTTACTCAATGCTATTGCCATGTGTCACCTCCCTAAAAGTTACCTCTACGTTTTGTGGAATAAAACCGATCATTGGATGAGATTTCTTCGGTTTACTTGCGTACAACATCGGAAACAAAGAGGATTCCGATGCAAACAATCAATGTCGTGTGGTTAAAGCGAGATTTAAGGCTGACTGACCATCAACCACTAACTCAAGCATTATCAACAAAGCACCCAACTGTGCTTTTGTATATTGTTGAACCATTGCTATTGAACAACCCACACTATTCTGAGCGCCACTGGCGATTTGTTTGGCAATCACTGCAAGACATGGATGAGACGCTCAAAGCGTATGGGCATCGAATCACGGTGCTGTTTGACGATGCCTTAGCATGTTTCCAATCAATTCAAGCGCAATATCAAATCAACGCTGTTTTTTCTCACCAAGAAATAGGACTCAACTGCACCTTTGAACGAGACCGACAAGTTGCCGCTTGGCTGTATGAGCATAACATCGACTGGTTTGAATTCGAACACGGTGCTGTAATCAGAGGTGCAATAAACCGGCAAGGTTGGGACAAACATTGGGACTCTGTCATGAGAGCCTCAATAAGCCCTATTGAGCTCCAAACCGACTTATTGCATTCATTGGATGCAGAAGCTCTCGGCTGTTCGTTTTCGCCACCATCATCCTGGCTATCAAAATGCAAAGGAATGCAAACGGGAGGAAGCCGGCTCGCTTGGAAAACACTAGAGGACTTTTTTCATCGTCGAGGTCGTGATTACTATCGAAGCATTTCTAGTCCCACAGCCTCACGCACAGCCTGTACTCGACTTTCTCCATATCTCGCTTGGGGTAACATATCCTTGCGTGAAGTGTATCAATACCTTTTGAAACACTGGCAAGTCGCTGGGTTTCGTCGCAGCTTAATTGCATTGTCTTCACGGCTTCATTGGCACTGTCACTTCATCCAAAAATTCGAATCGGAATACGACATGGAGTTTTACTGCGTTAATCGGGCTTACGAACCATTGATTAAACAAAGTAGTACTTTCGATGAAGAAAAGTTAGCAGCATGGAAATCCGGGCATACTGGCGTACCTTTGATTGATGCCTGCATGCGCTGTTTGCACCACACTGGTTACATTAACTTTCGCATGCGTGCCATGCTGGTTAGCTTTCTTACTCACCACATGAACATGAATTGGCGAGTAGGTGTAACGCATTTAGCGCAACTGTTTCTCGACTTTGAGCCCGGAATTCATTACCCACAATTCCAAATGCAAGCAGGAGTAACCGGGACTAACACAATCCGTATTTATAATCCGATCAAGCAAGCCCAAGAACATGATCCTAACGGTACGTTCATCTACAAGTGGGTACCTGAGTTACAAATGGTTCCTCCCCCTCTTTTATTCGAGCCCTGGACAATGACCCAAATGGAAGCTGTCATGTATCAATTGCAGCCAGATAGCCGTTACCTTGCACCTATTATCGCACCAGACAACGCAGCTAAGGCAGCAAGAGAGCGCTTATGGACGTGGCGGAAACGAGCCGATGTGAAACAAGAAGGCAGACGAATTCTTGCGCGACATGTTAGACCCTCAAAAGAAAGTAGGACGCGATGATCATCTTTCAATGACAATGCGTACAAATGCAAACACACTCCAGGGAACCCGTTGTACCCTCAACTAGTAAGGAACACACTATGTTCAAACGTATCTTAGTTATCGCGGCTACACTGATGGCGACATTATCTTTTATGCTTCCCGTCAAGGCTCATGAGCATGGCATGATGAAAGCCGATATTGTCGACGTTGCCGCTGAAAACGGCTCTTTCAATACGCTTGTTGCTGCGGTGAAAGCAGCGGGCCTGGTTGACACTCTCAAAGGGGAAGGCCCATTTACTGTTTTTGCACCAACGGATGACGCTTTTGCAAAACTGCCAGACGGCACAGTCGACATGCTCTTAATGCCGGAAAACAAAGACAAGTTAGTATCTGTTTTGACTTATCACGTCGTCCCAGGGAAAGTGATGGCTGCCGATGTTGTTAAGCTAGACAAAGCGACTACGGTTCAGGGGCAAGATGTGATGATTAAAACCATGGGCGATAAAGTCATGGTTAACGATGCAAATGTCATCGCAACCGATGTGAAAGCTAAAAACGGTGTCATTCACGTGATTGATACTGTCATAATGCCGAAATAACACCATCCAGAGGGCGGTACACTCCGCCCTTTAGACAGAACTTCTTCCACCCTTAGCACGATTCCTCTCCATTTATCCCCAACAAACCTCCACTCATTCTCCATGATTATTAATAAGATAAAAACAAAATTAAAATCAATATCTTGCAATACGATACTGCATAATATTGACGAGGTTAAGATATCGTTATCTTTCAATTTGAGAACAGGATTCCATGTCAGTGACGTTTACTTTTCCACATGTAAATTCTTAAGCTAAATTTTGGCTGCTCAATCACATTTCGG
>NZ_JADDYG010000898.1:50402-62243 GCF_015163535.1 Vibrio sp. OPT46
ACAAACCTCCACTCATTCGTCATGGTTATAAAAAAGATAAAAACAAAATTAAAATCAATATCTTGCAAAACGATACTGCATAATATTGACGAGGTTAAGATATCATTATCTTTCAATTTGAGAACAGGATTCCATGTCAGTGACGTTTACTTTTCCACATGTAAATTCTTAAGCTAAATTTTGGCTGCTCAATCACATTTCGGCAAACCATTCGAAAGGGTGGGACGCAAAGCTTCCGGTCTGTCAGCATTTAAAAATCTAAAAGAATGCTCATGATAGCGGGGTTACCATGACTCAGTGTTACAGAAGTCCAATTTCTGTAGCGTTGCTTTATGCTCAGCATGCGCCGGGGTGTGACATTAGTTTGTCAGTCATAACAGAGGACATGTGATGAAATCATTTCCAACCAAATCCGTACTCGCGTTAGCACTTGCAAGCATTAGCTCAGGTGCTGCGGCTCACGGTTATGTATCAGAAACCAATGGTGGTGTCGCTGCAAGTCGCTCGGCACTATGTAAGTATCCATCGCCAGATACTAACGAAAAAAATAATAACTGCGGTGCGATTCAATATGAACCGCAAAGCGTTGAAGGCCCTGATGGCTTTCCCGAAACAGGGCCTCGCGATGGTAAAATAGCGAGTGCCGAAACCGCTTTAGCAGCTGCCCTTGATGAGCAAACTGCCGACCGTTGGGTAAAACGCCCTATTCAAGCAGGTACACAAACTTTTGAATGGACATTTACCGCTAACCACGTGACGCGCGACTGGAAATATTACATCACCAAGCCTGATTGGAACCCAAACGCTTCACTATCACGAGACTCTTTTGATCTAACTCCTTTCTGTGTCGTCGACGGCAATATGGTTCAACCCCCGAAACAGGTAAGCCATCAATGTAATGTGCCTACTCGCGAGGGATACCATGTCATCCTGGCAGTATGGGATGTTGGCGACACTGCAGCCTCATTTTATAACGTGATCGATGTGAAATTTGATGGTGGCAGTCCCGTTATTCCAGATTGGAAGCAAGGCGGTCAAATTATTCCTACAATGGATTTAAATATTGGGGATTCGGTTTATACACGCGTATTTGATCAAGCAGGTGAAAACGTGGCGTATAGAACTGAACTAGAAATTACCGATGCAGCAATGGGCCAAGCGAAAAACTGGTCTTACGCACTCGCGACTAAGCTAAACCAAGAACAAGCAAAACTGCAAGCCGGGCAGTATGCAGAGGATAAATTCACTCCTGTTTATGGTACTAATCCGGTGTATCTGCAAGCAAATAGCGGCCTTGAGCGAGTAGAGATCGGCTATAACATTGAAACTCCTGTTCCAGAATACTCACTCACAGTAGATGGCTTAGCAGACGAGTATATCATTGAGTCAACACCGACAACGTTGGATCTGACACTAACTGCTGAAGGCGATTTAAATGCAGAACTCACCGTTTACAATCACCATCGCGAACCACTTGCAAGTTGGGCAAACGAAATGAAAGACGGCTCGGTAGAGGCGATATCGCTCGCTTTAAGTAAATCGGAGCCGGGTCACCATATGCTCGTAACACGTATTAAGGATAAAGATGGCAACTTGGTGGATCAGCAAACACTCGACTTTCACTTAAAAGAAGAGTCAGTTACCCCACCACCATCTGATGAGTACGATTTTGTCTTCCCTGAAGGACTATCTAGCTACACGGCGGGCACAAAAGTGCTTGCCAGCGACGGGGGCATTTATCAATGTAAACCTTTCCCATACTCTGGTTACTGTATGCAGTGGAAAGAAAGCGCAAACCATTACGAGCCTGGAATAGGTTCACACTGGGAGATGGCTTGGGATAAAGTCAACTAAATCACCCTTTGAACGTTATGCAAAAGAGTCTCACTATGAGGCTCTTTTATAATCAAACGCAAAAATGACAATTTTCCCGGTCTAAACCATGAACACCAGATAAACTAGTGAGATGCGCTCGCCCCTCAATCAGTCCCATTTCATACCCTTCTAGTAAAACGGATTGTCGCATTGATAAGCGCTGAACATGAAAATTATCTGGTGGGGCAATTACCCTAACATGTGTTCCTGGTGGAGGGTTACGAATAAACTCTAATGATTGATTATAGTTATCTGCACGTCTTAACATCGCATCCGCCATTTTGGGGTGCTCCGCAAACAGTTTCTTCATCAGCCATGTGGTCTTAACTGGCTTTTTGGCATAATTCAGCGGGTGAGAGAGTACTACGGTTATGTCGCGAGCCCCTCGACGATAAGCTTCACGCACTGGGATAGAATCAGCGACCCCACCATCGGTATAACAACCACCAGAAAAACAAGGGGTATGCTTGTAGGCAATCGGTAATGCTGTTGTCGCTTCAATCGCATGGTGAAAATTATCACGTGTCACGCGATAGTAATCTGCCTGCCCTGTATCTACATTTGTTGTCGCTGCGAGAAAAGGAACGCCATTAAACAGTTTATTTTCATCGACGGGATACAAGCGATTAGATTCTTCAAACAACCACTTCACATCGATGAGGTCCCCACCTTTAACGAAGCGAGTCGGGTCAAAAAAGCGTTTGCTTGTGGCCAGCTTAGTAATGACGTTAATACTGCGATGCGGGTAGTCGGTCAAATACCCAATCAAATTTGATGCACCAGCAGATACACCGATTGCAAAATCAAACGGTTTATAACTCTGCTCTAAAAACGCATCTAACACTCCGCTTGCGAAGACGCCTCGCATCGCGCCACCTTCTACTACAATTGCTTTTGTTGCCATATTTCCCCCATTCTCCTTGCCAAAAGAGTAATGAAATTCGTGCAATCACAACAATTGAATATTCTTATTATTGAAATAGGTGAAGTCTATTTATTTCTCTCTTAGAAAATGAAAACTAAAGTTCAAAAAATCCGTACCCGTTAGAAATGTAATTGCGGGCTTAACCAAGGTGGCAAGGTCTAAGAGAAATCTAGGAGAAAACCGTTTTATAGGCTTCGCCCGCGCCATCAATAAACATTTGAGTACCAATAACCGCTAGAATTAAGCCCATCATTTTAGTCACAACATTTAGAGCACTTGGTCCAACCGCTTTGACCAATTTGTCTCCAAACAAAAACAGTACATAGGTGATCACACAAAGGACAGCGAAAGAAACGATAGTAATAATGGTTTGATCGAAACCACCCGCTGTCGCAAAGTTCATCGCGGTAGCAATCGTTCCGGGCCCAGCTAATATTGGCATCGCCAATGGAGACACTGCAATACTCAATGCCGCCCGTTGCTGAGCTGGTGAATACGCCTTCTCTTTGGTTTTCTGATGCGTCGAATCACCTTGAAGCATGTTAAAACCTATCAAAAACACCAAAATACCGCCTGTTATTCGCAATGCATAAAGCGTGATACCAAACAAATCAAAAATTAACTTACCGGCAATAGAAAATATCGCGATGATAATAAATGCAATAAAGACTGAGCGGAGCGCAATGGAACGGATGGTTTCTTTATCTTCATCAGCAGTTAAACTCAAAAAGATGGGGATATTGGCGATAGGGTTCATGATGGCAAAGAAGCCCATAAACACCGTAACTGTATGAACAATGAGTTCTTTCATATTTTCCACTGCATTTAAATTATTGATTCTAAAAACAGTATATACGCTCTCAAACAGAAAGAGTGGTGTATTCTCGATTCGCCTTCACACTTATGCGCCAAGCATTGTTTTTCTTTTGAGATAGTTTACCGACTCATCAAATGTCGCTAAGGTGAGTCTTCAGCCTTTACACGTAACAGGGGATGTTAAGTCACCATGAACAGCACGATTCAAACAATTCTCAATCACCGCTCAATTCGAAAATTCACCTCACAACCGATTGAGAGCGAACAATTAGATGCCATTCTTCAAGCCGGCCTTGCGGCGTCCTCATCAAGCATGTTGCAAGTCGTTTCAATTATCCGCGTGACCGACAAAGAAAAACGTACACTATTAGCTCAATATGCCGGAAATCAAGGGTACGTTGAAAGCGCGGCTGAGTTTTTGGTGTTTTGTATTGATTACCAGCGCCATGCCAGTATCAACCCAGATATTCAAGCTGATTTTACCGAGTTAACACTAATAGGCGCTGTAGACTCGGGGATCATGGCACAAAATTGCTTGCTTGCGGCGGAGTCGATGGGACTAGGAGGCGTGTATATTGGTGGTTTACGAAACAATGCCCCAAAAGTAGACGAATTATTAGGTTTACCTAAAAATACCGCCATTTTATTTGGTATGTGTCTTGGTCATCCAGATCAAGCCCCTGAAGTAAAACCTCGCCTACCTAAGCATGTCGTGGTGCATGAAAATCAGTATCAAGACCTAAGCTTGGATGATATTCAGACGTATGACCAAACTATGCAAAACTACTATGCAAACCGTTCGAGCAATCAAAAACAGAGTACTTGGTCACAAGAAGTCACCAGTAAACTGGCTGGCGAATCACGTCCGCACATCCTTCCGTATTTGAATGGGAAGGGGTTAGCGAAGAAGTGACCATGTCGAAAGACAACAAAACAAAAAAGAGACATGAGTCACATTTTTAATAATCCTATTTAATACAACGAGATAATTAGTCGGTAGACTTTCTTGGTTGTATTTTAGAAAGAAAACACTACATATAGAGCTAATAAACAAAATTTGAGCTAATTGAACAAGTTTTTTATCCGCAATATGAAATCTTGTAAGTGAAAACATAAAAATACGATATTTATTTGGACACTTGCTGCATTACTGTCTATTGCTCTAACCATTGAAATTCATTAGAGTTCATGCCTCCAGATGCAATCAATCCCTTATTGAGCACTTTATAAATAGAAGAAGGTGGTGCTTATAAGGTTATGTTGTGAAGTCTTTTCTGGAAAAGAATGTTGCTACCAGCAACTCGCTCTTTACGTCAGATGAATGAAAAAACATGAATTTCAAACATAAAAAGCTAGCTAGTTTAGTGCTTTCCTCAGTACTTCTTTCTGGATGTACTGTACCCGGTAGTCACCTTTCCACAGATGGAAAAAACTTCGTCGAAGACAGCAATGTTAGTCGCACTTCTGATTTCAATGTTTTTCCACTTACACTTGATAAAGTATCTCAACTTAAAATTTTGGGGATAGAAGCCAAATCCAACCCTGAACTAGATCGCCAACTTAGCTCTTATGAGTATGAGGTTGGCCCTGGAGATATACTAAACATTACTATTTGGGATCACCCAGAACTAACTATTCCTGCTGGTTCTTATCGCAGCTCTGCTGAAGCGGGGAACTGGGTACATGCTGATGGCACTATCTTCTATCCATATATAGGTATTGTTGAAGTTGCGGGTAAAAACGTTCGTCAAATTCGTGCTGATATTTCTCGCCGATTAGCAAAGTACATAGAAAGTCCTCAAGTGGATGTCAGCGTAGCAGCTTTTCGTTCGAAAAAATCCTACATTACTGGTGAAGTAAGTAATCCTGGACAACAACCAATCACCAACATCCCACTCACCTTGTTAGATGCAATTAACCGTGCAGGTGGATTAGCCGAAAACGCCGACTGGAAAAATGTAACACTGACAAGAAACGGCATAGTTGAAAACATATCTCTTTATGCGCTGATGCAAGAAGGCGACCTCACTGAAAATAGGCTACTTCAACCAGGTGATATCATCCATGTGCCAAGAAATGATTCACAAAAGGTTTTCGTTATGGGTGAAGTTAACGATCCTAAACTACTGAAAATAGATCGCGCTGGCATGAGCCTTACGGAAGCTCTGAGCAACGTTGGCGGTATTAATCAGATATCAGCGGATGCGACAGGTGTATTCGTAATTAGGAGGTCACAAGACGCAGGTTCACTGGGCGACATATATCAACTTGATGTCTCCGATGCGGCAGCGCTCGTTATTGGTACTGAATTTGCTCTGAAACCGTATGACATCGTTTATGTCACTGCGGCGCCTATCAGTCGTTGGAATCGCGTTATTGCACAACTAGTACCTACCATCTCAGGCTTCAATGAACTTACAGAAGGCGTCCTTCGAGTCAGGACTTGGCCATAGAAAAAGCATTCTGAAGGGCTTGTTTGAACATAAACAAGTCATTCAAACGTTGTCTATAAGGAGCAAAACATGTTTTCGAACATTCTTGTCGTGTGTGTAGGTAATATTTGTCGCTCTCCCACAGGAGAGCGGTTACTACAGCAACTACTCCCAGATAAACAGATTTCTTCGGCGGGTATTGCCGTAGAAAAAAGTCGCCTAACCGGAAAGCCAGCAGATGAAACCGCCAGACTTGTCGCGTCAGAACGTGGTATCTACCTGCTAGACCACAAAGCGCAGCAGCTAACCGCTAAGTTGTGCGCAAAACAAGACCTAATATTGGTGATGGAACAAGGTCATATCGATGCTTTGACGGAGCTGGTACCAGAGGCTAGAGGTAAAACAATGTTATTTGGTCACTGGATAGGTTCCGTGGATATTCCAGATCCATACAGACAGAGTAGAGAAGCCTTTGAGCATGCATTATCTCTGATTGAAAATGCTGCTCATGCATGGGCAAAAAAAATATAAATTCAGATCACTTGGCGAAATAAAAAATAATGGCTAACCAAACAATACAACCATCTGCTCTTGCTGATGATGAGATCGACCTAGGCAAGCTCTTCGGCATATTGATAGACGCGAAATGGTTTATCATCAGTATTACACTCTTTTTTGCAACATTAGGTATCGCGGTCGCGTTGCTATCAACTCCGATTTACAAAGCCGACGCGTTAATACAAATCGAAAAGAAAAGTTCAGGTGGTATTTCGGCGATGGTCGGTGACATGGGAGAACTCTTTTCTGCCGAATCATCTGCAACTACAGAGATTGAAATAATTAAATCGAGAATGATTCTTGGCGATACCGTTGATAAGTTTAACTTAACAACCATTGCCACTCCTGATTACTTACCTTTTGTTGGTAAAGGTCTAGCACGAATCAACGGTACTCAAAACTACATTTCTTTGACCACGTTTGAAGTACCTCGAACGGCTAAAGGATTATCTCATCAACTGATTGCTACAGACATCGAGAAAGGTCAATTCAGCTTGATGCTTGAAGACCAAATGGTACTTTCTGGTTCAGTTGGTCAACTAATTGAGATGAATGGCTATCGTGTAAAAGTGAACCAGCTCAATGCTCAAAATGAAGATACTTTTACAATAAGTAAAATAAGCAAGTTAGATGCTATCCACAAGTTAGCCTCACAACTTTCTATTTCAGAGAGAGGTAGCCAAACAGGTATTGTATCTCTAAGTATTGAAGGTGAATACCCAGACCACAATCAGCTTGTTTTAAATGATGTTGTTCAAAACTATTTTTTGCAGAATGTTAGAAGAAACTCAGCTGAAGCTGAGCAGAGCCTCAACTTCCTTAAAGGTCATTTACCCGAGATTAAGGACAAGCTAACTATTTCAGAAGATACATTGAACAGTTTTAGACAAGAAAACGAATCTATCGATTTAAATCTCGAAGCACAATCTACTCTAAAAGTGATGGTGGCACTTGAAGCCCAACTTAATGAGCTAACATTTAAAGAAAGTGAAATCAGTCAAAAATTCACCCAAGACCACCCAGCTTATAAATCGCTGTTAGACAAACGTCAGACATTACTACAAGAGAAAGAGCGTCTTAACAAACAAGTTCAAAAACTGCCAAAAACACAGCGCGAAGTCTTGCGTATGACTCGTGATGTCGAAGTAAACCAGCAAATCTACATCCAACTTTTGAATAAAGTTCAAGAGCTAAATATCATAAAAGCTGGCACCGTAGGTAATGTGCGTATTATTGACAACGCACAATCTTACGCAATTCCTATTAAACCGAAAAAACCTTTGATTGTAGTTTTGGCTACTCTTCTAGGAGGCATGGTAGCTGTCGCATTTGTTCTGGTAAAAACCGCGTTTCATCGTGGAGTGACTTCTCCTGATGAAATTGAGCAAACTGGAATATCTGTATATGCAAGTGTTCCAAAATCAGCACAACAATTGGAAGTTGCGAACAAGCTAAAACGTAAAAACAACAAAGACTTACTTCTTTTAGCAAATGCCAATCCAGCAGATCTATCAATTGAAGCACTACGTGGACTTCGAACCAGCTTACACTTCGCAATGTTGGAAGCCAAAAACAATGTCTTAATGATTTCAGGCCCAGCGCCTTCCATAGGTAAGACGTTCGTATCAACTAACTTTGCTGCAGTTGCGGCTAAAACGGGTCAAAAAGTCCTTTTGGTGGATGCTGACATGCGAAAAGGTTATTTACAGCAATGTTTTGGCCTCACAGCAGAGCAAGGGTTATCTGACTTACTAAGTGGAAAAATTGATCGAGCAACCGCAATCAAGCCAAGTCAAGTTGAAAACTTGGATGTGGTTACTCGTGGTCAAGTACCACCAAATCCGTCAGAACTTCTTATGCACCCTCGCTTCAAGAGCTTTGTTGACGAGATGTCTGCACAATACGATCTAGTCATCATCGATACGCCGCCTGTACTCGCAGTTACCGACCCAAGCATTGTTGGCGCGCTTGCAGGAACAACTCTGATGGTCGCTCGTTTTGATCAAACGACTTTGAAGGAGATTGAAGTCGCGCAAGGTCGCTTCGAGCAATCAGGCGTTGAAGTTAAAGGTGTGATTCTCAATGCAGTTGAGAAAAAAGCATCTAACTCATACGGCTATGGATACGGCTACTATAACTACGCGTACAAAAGCGAATCATAACTTGAATTTAGATCGCTAATTAAACCAAATATGACAAAGCCCTGCTAGAAACAGCAGGGCTTTTTCTATTGCACTCTTAATTGCTTGTACGTAATCAAACTAAGCAAGACAAAGAATATTGGGTCACTCCAACCAAAACCGACAAATACTCCGATAATGCCGGCATAGGTAGTAATCACTGCCCCTAAGCCATTAGTAATCAATAATGCTTTAAACAGCTGTTTCGCAGTATGCCCTGATTCCACATTACGTAACATCAAACTCACCGCTGCGATTCCACCTAAAAAGATCGAAGTATGCTGCGATAAAAACAGCGCGTACTGGTCGTTAATTTGTACTCCATACATCGGCCACATTATGGTTGGTACAAAAAACAACGCAAAAGCGAATACCGTATATACGACACCATGAACGGTTAGAAAAGTGCGGTTGGTCATCATCTCCTTATCCTCTAATAGGCCCTTGATTGAGCGTCGTTAACGGCACATTGATATCGAAAATTTGACCTCGTACTTCGACTACGCCCATTTTTCGTAAGCGTGCGGCATGCATTTCGAGATAAGCTTGCGCCGTGGCTTCATCTTCAAAAAGATAGATACCACCACCGAGTTTGTCTTTTTCGCTTTCCGTCCAGATTTTCCAAATCATGCCCGGCTCTTGGTTAATCGACTTAGCTAAGTCGACCAGAGCATTCGACATCTCGTCACCAAACGGACCATGAAATTCAAAATCAACTTGCAATAATTTCGCCATCTTGAGTCTCCTCTTCTTATTGACTCGTTTTCGATGACAAGATTATTACCTTTATAAAACTGACAGAAAAGTTCATAATTTCGCCATTAACTGTCTAAAAAATTGACTCATGAGACTAAAAACGACCTTAGAACAATGGCAAACGCTACAAGCGATTAATCAAGAAGGCAGCATTCAATCCGCAGCTTTACTGCTCAACAAGAGCCATACCACATTGATCTACTCGGTGAGGAAGTTAGAAGACCAACTTGGTATTCAACTTATCGAAGTACGAGGGCGCAAAGCGGGTTTGACAGAGCACGGCAAAACCATACTGCGTCGTGCACAATCCATGCTTGAACAAGCGCGGGAACTAGAAGTCATCAGCGAGCAGTTAAAAAGTGGGGTGGAATCTCAAATCACGGTCGCAGTAGATCATCTTTGTGACCCTTGTTGGCTTTATGCACCACTCAGTCAATTTTTGGAGGACAACAACACGACCTCCGTTCAAGTGGTTGAAACGTCACTGAGCAAAACAACCGAAATGGTCGTAAATGAGCTCGCTGACATCGCAATCATCAACTTACCGATAACCAACTACCCTGCCGAAGCATTTGGCGTAACAACCATGCTGCCTGTAATCGCAGCACACCATCCACTCGCTAAAAAGCCGCATGTTTCCATCGACGATTTTGCAACCACCAGCCAAATTGTCATCCGTGACTTAGGTGATTCAGACAAAACGAAAAGAGATGTGGGTTGGTTACGCGCACGTCAGCGTATTACCGTCGATAACTTCGACCACGCTTTTCACGCCGTAGAGCAAGGCGTTGGGTTTTGTCGGCTACCAGCGCACTTAGTCTCAGCCCGAAAGAGCGATAAAATTAACGTATTGGAGCTCGAACACTCCCATCAATATCAAGTTGCGCTGCACCTCACTTTGCCCAAAGGAGCCAAAAGTGGTCCTGCGACTCAAGCGCTTTATCGTATTTTACTCAAAAGTGTAGAAACTCGAGTCTAGCAACAGTGGTATTGAGTTGAATCGCTAGTGTTATCGCCTATTGATTCTCCCTAAACATAGAGAAACGGCCATTTTGTGACGCTACACTCTCACAAAAGGTTGCACGAAGGATAGCGACCACCTACTATCACTCTGCTCATGCCTAAAGCACCCAATACTCGCGGAAAGAACTCGGTTCACGGCAATATCCTCACCTGCTTGGTTTAGCAGGCACAATCTGTTTTTACCTTCTTTTTAGCTTCTATTTAGGCGAGTGTGGAAGAAATAAGAAAGGTGAAATATGAACTCTACAAATAGCTTCTCGATCAATATCAATCAGCAAAAATCCATTGCTAAAAAAAGGCTCAAAGCTATCCGCCTATACGATGACGCCACGTTGGAGTTAGTTAAGCGATTTCACTCCAAACCAGAATCTTTGGCTCCCAATACAATTCAATTGGCTGACGTTCAACATGCACTCGCAAGAGAACTGGGCTTATCCAGTTGGAGTAAACTAAAAGCTCATGTCGAAGAGCTAGAAGCGCACAAACTAGCCATCAAAGAACAAAAACCGCCCCTAGATGCAAAAGTAAAAACGCTACACGTTCGTTGTGGCCACGACATTCAACAACAACTTAAAGCCAGCGGATTTGAAGGGACATTTTTAGCCCTGATCGATCCGCTTTGTATTGGCCCCATACCAGCAACACCGCAGAACTTCCTTGCCATTCGTGCCCAATATGTCGTAGAGACTCTGCTGCCCGTGATGAAGCGTGAAGACTCGGTTCAAGATATAGTCACATTGGAACAATCAAACCTCGATCTGTTGCAAAGTGATGTATTTGAACGAATCGTCTTTTGGGTCGAACATGACAGTTATGATCAATTGATGCTAATTCGTGCTCTAACACAGTTAGAGAATGTAGAGAATAAAGTGATAGAGATCATTGAGTTGAACCAGTTCCCGGGCACTGAACGATTCATCGGCTTTGGGCAGTTGCCTGAAGAAGCTATTCGTTCTTGTTGGCGATACCGTAAACCTGTGACAGCAAAATTATTCAGTCAGGCTAAACGGTGTTGACACGCTATTACATCACCGACACCTATTTCCATAGTTAATTTGATTCAGCAGCATAACCTGGATTGCTTGCCCAATATATTCAACGTGCTTAAACGCCATTTGCAAGAGTTACCTAATTCACAAACTGGATTGAGCTTGACACAACACCTCGCACTAAAGGTTTTGAGCTCGCAAAATCGTTCAATTCCCATCAAAGATTGGTTTGAGCAATATCAACAACTAGAACCTCTTCCTTACCTAGGAGACGTGATGTTTTACGC